>NZ_JAXIOO010000019.1:0-65710 GCF_049311065.1 Arthrobacter sp. 7Tela_A1
GGGCGGGAGGGCGCCGAATACGACGGTTCCAAGGACCTCTCCGCCGCGCTGGACCGGATGCGCGAAGGGGTGGACACCGCAGCCGGCTACATCAAGGAACAGGGCTATGGCCTGAAGATCGCACTGGAACCAAAACCGAACGAACCCCGCGGCGACATCCTGCTTCCCACCGTCGGCCATGCCCTGGCGTTCATCGCCGAACTGGAGAACGGCGACATCGTTGGCCTGAACCCGGAAACCGGCCACGAACAGATGGCCGGGCTGAATTACACCCACGGCATTGCCCAGGCACTTTGGGCCGGGAAACTCTTCCACATCGACCTCAACGGGCAGAAGTCGATCAAGTACGACCAGGACCTCGTTTTCGGCCACGGCGACCTGACCAGCGCCTTCTTCACCGTGGACCTGCTGGAGAACGGCTTCCCGGGCGGCGGGCCGAAGTACGAGGGGCCGCGGCACTTTGATTACAAGCCCTCCCGCACCGACGGGTACGACGGCGTCTGGGCCTCCGCCGCAGCGAACATGTCCATGTACCTGCTGCTCAAGGAACGGGCGCAGGCGTTCCGCGCCGACCCGGAGGTCCGCGAAGCCCTGGAGGCCTCGGGTGTGTTTGAACTGGGCGAGCCGACACTCGCCGCCGGGGAAACGGCTGCGGACCTGATGGCGGATTCCGCGTCCTTTGAGGAATTCGACGCCGGTGCTGCCGCACAGCGTAACTTCGGCTTCATCCGGCTGAACCAGCTGGCCCTGGAACACCTCCTCGGAGCCCGCTGACTCCCGCCGGTCCGTCCGCCGGAACCGGACCCGCCGGGCAGGTTTTGCTAGCATCCAAGGTCCGGGCACCCCAGCCCGGTCCGCCCCGAAAGGTACCCCCATGCCATTAGTCGCAGGAGTGGACAGCTCCACGCAGTCCTGCAAGGTCGTGATCCGCGACGCCGAGACCGGTGCCCTGCACCGGCAGGGCACCGCCCGCCATGCTCCGGGGACGGAGGTGGATCCCGAAACGTGGTGGAGCGCGCTTCTCGAAGCCGCGGATGCGGCGGGAGGACTCGACGACGTCGCGGCCATCGCAGTCTCCGGCCAGCAGCACGGCATGGTCTGCCTGGATGCGGACGGCGCCGTGGTGCGCCCGGCCCTGCTCTGGAACGACACCAGGTCAGCCGGTGCCGCGGCAGCCCTGGTGGCCGAGGCCGGACCGGACGGGGCACGGTATTGGGCCCAGACCACGGGCAGCGTCCCGGTGGCCTCCTTCACCGCAACGAAGCTTCGCTGGCTGGCAAAGAATGAACCGGAAAACGCCCGCCGGACGGCGGCAGTGTGCCTGCCGCACGACTGGCTCACCTGGCGCCTGGCCGGCTACGGTCCGGGCAGCGGAGCCGAAGGACTGGCTGCGCTGCGGACCGACCGCTCCGATGCGTCCGGCACCGGATACTGGTCACCGGCAACGGGACAGTACCTCCCGGAGATCCTGGAAAGGGCACTCGGCCACGTTCCCGTCCTCCCCGGAGTGCTCGGCCCCCTGGAGCCCGGGCTGCAGACGCCAGCCGGGGCCGTCCTGGGCCCGGGGACCGGAGACAACGCCGGTGCGGCACTGGGTGTCGGCGCCGGCGTCGGAGACATCGTGGTTTCCGTGGGCACCTCAGGCACAGTGTTCGCCGTCGTGGACCAGCCCACAGCGGACCAGACCGGACTCGTGGCAGGATTCGCCGACGCTACGGGCAACTTCCTGCCGCTGGCTGCAACCCTCAACGCCTCCCGGGTGCTCGATGCCACCGCGGCGCTTCTCGGCGTCGACCTTCCCGCACTCACCGAGCTCGCGCTCTCGGCCGAGCCGGGCTCCGGAGGGCTCACGCTCGTGCCCTACTTCGAAGGTGAACGCACGCCTAACCTTCCCGAGGCGCAGGCCAGCCTGCACGGAATGACCCTTGGCAACTACACGCCGGCGAATCTGGCACGGGCCGCCTTCGAAGGGGTGGCCTGTTCGCTGGCCGACGCTTTCGGAGCCTTCACCGCGCTGGGCATCGAAGCCCGCCGGATCATCCTGGTGGGCGGCGCGGCACGCTCTGCGGCCATGCAGCAGGCACTGTCCTCTGTTCTGGGAATGCCGGTGGACGTGCCCGAGCCCGGGGAGTACGTGGCCGACGGCGCGTCCCGGCAGGCGGCCGCGGTGCTGGCTGGCCGCTGGCCGGAATGGAAGACCCAGGACTCCCTGACGGTTGCCGAGCCTCCCGCACCCCAGGTGCTGGAACGCTACCTGGCAGCGGCGCACCGACAGTACGGCGCCGGCTCTCCCGGCCGTCCGGCCGCCGGGTAGCGGCAGGGGTCCGGGGGAACGGGCAGATGGCGGAATCCAGGGGGCCCAACGGCCGCCCGCTTGAGCTTGCGGCCGGGGACTACAGGGCGACGATCTATTCGGCCGGCGCGGCGCTGGGCAGCCTCACCTGGCGGAACCGGCATCTTGTGCTTCCCCTGGCCCCGGATGAGATTCCGCCGGCCTTCTCCGGGAAGGTGCTCCTGCCGTGGCCCAACCGGATCACCGGCGGGCGCTACGTCTTCGGCGGCGCGGTGCACCAGCTTCCGGTCAACGAGCCGGAGACCGGTTCTGCCCTGCACGGCCTGGTGGCCTGGCAGGAATGGACCGTCACGGAATCCTCTGCCAGCCGTGCCGTCCTCGAGTACCGGCTCATGGGACAGCCGGGTTACCCTTTTCCGCTGGACTTCCGTGCCACGTACACACTGGACTCCGCAGACGGACTGCTGCTGGAACTTCACGCCCGGAATCCGGGAACAGCTTCCGCACCCTACGGGGCCTCGGTTCACCCGTATCTCACGGCAGACGGCGCTTCCGTGGACCGCTGCGTCCTGGACGTCCCGGCACGCCGGGTCCTCGGCGGGCCCGAATCTCCCGGCCGGCCGCTCCCGCTGGAGGAACTCCGGGACACCGGCGGCAGTCCGCTGGCGTTCCACGCACCGGAACCGATGGCCGAACGGTCTGTGGACCATGCCTTCACCGGCCTGCCCGGCGGTGAATGGCGGGTTAGCCTGACCGATCCGGCCACCGGATTCGGCGTCCTCCTCACCGCCGACGGCAGCCAGGCCCCGTGGCTCCAGGTCTACTCCGGGGAAAAGGTGGCGCGCCGCGGCGTGGCCGCAGAACCGATGACCTGCCCGCCGGATGCCTTCAACTCCGGGGAAGACCTCATCACCCTGGCGCCCGGAGAGGAGCACCGCCTGGCCTGCCGCATTTCGGCGGCTGTTGGGGAGTCCCGCCCGGCACCCTGACCTGCGGTATCCGGTAGATTGCGACTTTGTTGCCTCAGGTAAAAATCTTTGGCTACTGTGACTCCTGTAACGCCAGTGCCCGGAGAGTCTGTTGAGCCGGATGATTATGGACGGAAAGAAAACAATGAGAGTTTTCTGCAGGAGTGTGCTGCAGCTGGATGGAACCGTCCGCTGGCCGCAACCGATCGCCGCGCGAGTCCTCCGCGGCGCCGGAGCATGAGCCTTACCAAACCGGCAAAAGCGCCCGCAGCGGACCCGTCTCCGCAGCGTCCCCAGCGGATCACGGACCGCGGAAGCACCCGTGCCCTCTGGTACCTGGTGCCCGCTTTGCTGGTTTTCGCCCTCTTCCTCTTCTATCCCCTGGGGCGGTCGGTCTTCCTGTCCTTCCAGGGCAGCGACCTGTTCGGACGCCCTTCCGGATTTGTCGGCTTCGACCAGTACACCCGGCTGTTCACGGATTCAGGGTTCTGGACCGTCATGGGCGTCACGCTCGGGTTTACCGTCCTGACCGTTATTCCCTCCATCGCCGTGGCCCTGGCGCTGGCCCTCCTGCTGCACCAGAAGATCCGGGGCATCCGGTTCTTCCGCACGGCTTTTGCCCTGCCGTTCGCCTATTCCGTGGCAACGGCGTCGGTGATCTTCGGAGTCATGTTCAACCAGGCCACGGGCGTGCTGAACGGCATGCTGGCATTCTTCGGCGTGGACCGGGTGGGCTGGCTGACCGATCCGGCCTGGGCGCTGATCTCCGTGTCGCTGGCCACCGTCTGGATGCAGCTTGGCTACAACCTGCTGGTGCTCTCCGCCGGACTCGGTGCCGTGTCCGAAGACGTCGTTGAGGCTGCACGGCTGGACGGCGCGCACGGCTGGCGGATGCAGCGTTCGATCATCATGCCGCTGCTGACTCCGCAGCTGTTCTTCCTGCTGGTCACCGGAACCATCCACGCCCTGCAGAGTTTCGGCCAGATCCACATCCTGACCAAGGGCGGACCGCAGGACAGCACCACCACGCTCGTCTACTCCATCTACGAGCAGGCCTTTGCCAACAACAACTCGAACTTCGGTTATGCCTCCGCCCAGGCCGTCGTCCTGCTGATCATCGTGGTAGCGGTGTCCGCCATCCAATTCGGCGTCCTGGAACGAAAGGTGTTCTACCGATGAGCCGCACCGTAACCGCCGCCGCCCCGCAGGGCCGCAAAGCACAGCAGGGCAGCAGCGGCTCGTCCGCAGCCCTGCGGAGACCGCAGCGGCGTCCCCTGACGCTGGGACGTGTCCTGACCTATGCCGCCCTCACCCTGGGTGCCGTCGTCGTCCTCTTCCCGGTCTATTTCGGCTTCATCGGTTCCTTCATGGGTCCGGCTGACATCAACGCCTACCCGGCTTCCCTCTGGCCGTTCAACGGCTTCCGGGTAGAGAACTTTGCCGGCGCGCTGGACTCGATTCCGCTGGCCCGCCAGTACCTGAACTCCGTGGTCATGGCAGGGCTCATCACGCTGGGACAGCTGGTGACGTCGCTGATGGCGGCTTACGCCCTGGTGTTCCTGAAAGTGCGGGGCAAAGCCTTTTGGTTCGCCCTGTTCCTGTGCAGCATGATGGTCCCCGCCGAAGCGATCATCATCCCGAACTACCTGACCATGTCCTCGGCAGGACTGATCAACACCATCCCCGCGCTGGTACTGCCGTTCCTGGCCCACGGATTCGGGATCTTCCTGCTGCGCCAGGCGTTTATGTCCTTCCCGATAGAACTGTGGGAAGCGGCCAAGATCGACGGCGCCGGACACCTGCGTTTCCTGCTCTCAGTGCTGGTTCCGCTGTCCAAGCCGACCCTTGCCGCGCTGGGCATCTGGTCCTTCCTCTCGGCCTGGAACATGTACTTCTGGCCGCTGCTGGTCACCCAGACCCCGCAGATGCAGACGATCCAGATCGGCATCACGCAGCTGCGTTCGGCGGACAACTTCAACGCAGGGCTCGTCCTCGCGGGAACGGTCCTGGCCATCATTCCCACGTTGCTGCTGGTGATCTTCGGCCAGCGCTTCATTGTCCGCGGCCTCACCGCGGGTTCCATCAAGTAGGCACCACCACCTGCATCATCCGCGAACCACTTCCGGTTCAACCCTGAAAGGGAATTCAATGCGAAGCACAAGCAGAGCGCGCCGCCTGCCAATGATGGCTGCCGGCGCCGCCGCACTCGCCCTGACGCTCTCCGCCTGCGGCGGCGGCAGCGGTTCGACCAGCGCGTCAGATGCTCCTGGAGCGGACGCGCTGGAGAACGCCGAAGGCGTCACGACCGTCAACTTCTGGCACTCCATGGACGGCACTAACGGTGAGACCCTCAACCAGCTGATCACCGACTTCAATGCAGCCAACGAAGGAAAGATTGAAGTCAAGGGTGTCTACCAGGGTGACTATGACTCCACGATCACCAAGTACAAGGCAGCAGTCCAGTCCAACAGCACGCCCAGCATGGTGCAGATCTATGACATCGGCACCCAGTTCATGATCGACTCCGGGGCCGTCATGCCCACGCAGGCCTTCATCGACCGCGACGAGTACGACGTGTCCGACCTGCAGCCCAACATTGCCGGCTACTACTCGATCAACGACGAGCTGTGGTCCATGCCGTTCAACACCTCCATGCCGGTGATGTACTACAACAAGACACTGTTTGAGGCTGCCGGCCTGGATCCCGAAAAGGCACCGGAAACCCTCGACGAGGTCGCCGAAGCGGCCAACAAGCTCTCCAAGAAAAACGGCGGCCCGGCCGAGTTCGGATTCAATGCCGCGATCTACGGCTGGCTGCTGGAGCAGGAAATCGCCGCTAACGGCGCCCTGTACTGCAGCCCGGACAACGGCCGCAGCGGTGAGCGCGTCACCGAGTACAGCTTCAACAATGACACCGCAGTGCAGTTCGTCGACTGGTGGAAGGAACTGGTGAGCACCGGAGTGGCGGGCAACACCGGCCGTGCCACAGCCGATGCGCAGAACGCGTTCAAGTCCGGCACCATCGGCATCACGCTTGAGTCCACCGGTGCCCTGGGCGGAATGCAGAAGGCCGCTGAGGAGCAGGGCTTCGAACTGGGTGTTGGCTTCTACCCGAAGATCGAGAAGAACGATTCCGGTCCGATCATCGGCGGTGCCTCGCTCTGGATCTCCGACGAGGGACACTCCGACGCTGAGAAGGAAGCCACCTGGCAGTTCATGCAGTACCTGGCCGAGCCGGCCACCCAGGCCACCTGGCACACCGGCACCGGCTACTTCCCGATCTCCAAGGCTGCCCTCGAGGAGCCGGAGGACATCGCCTGGCGCGAACAGTACCCGCAGTTCGACGTCGCCGTGCAGCAGCTCGAAGGCACTGAACTGACTGCCGCCACGCAGGGCTGCTCGGCCGGTTCCATGCCCCAGGCCCGCAAGGCTGCCGAGGATGCACTCGAAGGTGCACTGCTCGGCGGAGACAGCAAGACCGAGCTCACGGAGTCGGTCGAGGAACTCCAGACCGAAGTGGATAACTACAACAACTCGGTGCAGTAACCCGTCTTCACCTTGGGCGCCGGTGCGGCCATGATGGGAATCCCCCTCATGGAAGCACCGGCGCTTTGCTGTCCGCCGGGACAGCTGGGGTAGTTTGCCCCTGGTCGACCGTCCGGAAAAAGATATGTGAAGGTTGCTTACTATCTGATCACCGACGAGGAGGACCAGTGGAAGCAATGGTGTACCGCGGCCCGTACAAGATACGGGTCGAAGAAAAGGACATCCCGCGCCTGGAGCACCCGAACGACGCGATCATCGTGACGCTGGCGGCAATCTGCGGCTCCGACCTGCACCTGTACCACGGGCTGATGCCGGACACGCGGGTGGGAACCACCTTCGGACACGAGTTCATCGGCGTGGTCGAGCAGGTAGGTTCCTCGGTGCAGAACCTCAAGCCGGGGGACCGGGTGATGGTTCCGGCCAATATCTACTGCGGCTCCTGCTGGTTCTGTGTCCGGGGGGTTGTATTCCAACTGCCACAACGTGAATCCCAATGCCACAGCCGTCGGCGCGCTGTACGGCTACTCGCACACCACGGGAGGATACGACGGCGGGCAGGCCGAGTATGTGCGCGTGCCGTTTGCCGACGTCGGGCCCTCGCTGATTCCCGATTGGATGGCGGATGAGGATGCACTGATGTGTACCGACGCGCTGGCCACCGGATACTTCGGCGCCCAGCTGGGCGACATCAAGGAACGCGACACCGTGGTGGTGTTCGGTGCCGGGCCGGTGGGACTCTATGCCGCCAAGTCCGCCTGGCTGATGGGTGCCGGGCGGGTGCTCGTGATTGACCACCTGGACTACCGGCTGGAGAAGGCGCGGGACTTCGCGCACGCCGAAACCTATAACTTCACGGAATATGACGACATTGTGGTCCAGATGAAGAAGGACACCGGATTCCTGGGTGCTGACGTGGCCATCGATGCCGTGGGAGCCGAGGCTGACGGGAACTTCCTGCAGCACGTCACCGGCACCAAGCTCAAGCTCCAGGGCGGATCCGCCGTCGCCCTGAACTGGGCAATCGATTCGGTCCGCAAGGGTGGAACGGTCTCCGTCATGGGTGCCTACGGTCCCATCTTCAATGCCGTGAAGTTCGGCGACGCCCTTAACAAGGGCCTGACCCTGAACATGAACCAGTGCCCGATGAAGCGTCAGTGGCCGCGGTTGTTCGAGCACATCCGCAACGGATACCTCACGCCCAGCGACATCATCACGCACCGGATTCCGCTGGAGCACATCGCCGAGGGATACCACATCTTCTCCTCCAAGCTGGATAACTGCATCAAGCCCGTGATCGTCCCCAGCGCCGTAGCCTGACCACAGCGATTCGAAGGAAGAGTTTCCATGGCCTACACCGCCAACAACCCCGTACCCGTCCCCACTGCCGAGGAACTCCGGGCCCGCATCCCCGGGTGGGGCGCGGACCTGAATCCGCTGGACCGTCCCTCCGTTCCGAAGCTGCAGTTCGATCCCGGGCGCACCGGCGCGCACTGGGACTTCCCGGACCGGCAGGAGGAAACCTACCCCCGGGAACGGTCGATCGAGCACGGGATGCTCACCCCGGTCTTCGGCACGTCCGTGCCGCTCAAGGGCGTCTCCGGAGTAATGCGCCGCTACGCCTACCGCCGCTACAGTGAAGCCCGGGCAGCGCACTGGCTGATCCTCCTGGCAGCGGACCGGGTGGACGCCTTGGAGGCCCGGATCTCCTCGCTGGCAACGCTGCGGCCGGATAACCCGGTTACGGAAACCGGCGTCCTCAGTGAGTTCCGGCGCGGCGGAGTCTCCTCCCGGGCAGGCCGGCGCCGGGCGGACGTGAACCACCAGTGGATCGATCCCGTTCTGGTGGGGCTGCCGTGGGTGCTCGCCGGGGGAGCGGCCTTCGCGGGAGTGCGGGCGTTGCTCAGGCTCAGTCGCCGGGTCCAAGCGCGGTAACCGTTTCGGGGTGGTCTTCTGTGCCGGCCGGGACCGGCCTACGCTTCCCGGTATGACGCAGGATCCAGTTCAGTCCAATCCGGAGAACTACGCGGTGGTCTTCGAGAACGACCGCGTACGGGTGCTGGAATACCATGACCATCCCGGCACAAAGACAGTCATCCACCGACATCCGGACAGTGTGATGATCACCGCCAGTTCCTTCCGCCGCAGGCTCACGATGGGGGACACGCAGCGAGAAGCCGACCTGCCGGCCGGCGCCGTCCAATGGCTCCCGGCCCAGGAACACGTAGGCGAAAACACGGGTGAAACAGACACGCACGTGTTCTTTGTTGAACTCAAGGACTAGAAAGCCGGAGTTCAGTAATCCTTGACACGTCTTAGAGATTACGTAATTCTTGAGGCATGAGTTCGCACGAAGACCGCCTGCAGGCGCTCGAGGAACGGGTTGCTGTCCTGGAGGAACGGCTTCTGGCGGCGCCGCCTGCAGCACACCAGCAACCGGGCCCTGGCACCCCCGAGACCGATGATGTCTTCTGGGTGCTCAACGGCATCCGCAACCGCTACCCGGAACCCGGGGTTGTCCTGTTCGCCGGAACCGCCGGCACGCCGGCCGGTGAACGGTACGAGTACCAGTACGGCCTGGAAACAGAACACCTGCTCGACGTCGACTGGGGACCCTTTGCTGAGTCCCTCGCCGCGCTGGGCAACCCGGTGCGGCTTTCGATCCTGCGCGCCGTCCTGGGCGGAACCGAGACCGTCGCGGCGCTGGCGGAGGAACTGGGAGCCGGCACCGCGGGGCAGATTTACCACCACGTGAACCAGCTAAGTGCCCAGGGCTGGCTCGCCGCGCATGCCCGTTCCCGCTACCGGGTCCCCGCGCCCCGGGTGATCCCGCTGCTGGCCATCCTTACCGCTGCTGCAGGAGGCAACTGAGATGCCCGAAACGACAACCCGCACCAGAAAACTGACGCCCCGCCTGATCGCGGGAGGTGCTGCCGCCGCCGTCGTCCTGCTCTGCGGACTGGCAGCCGCCCCCTGGCCGCCAAAGTTGTCCGGCAGTGTCACAGGTGATACCGCGCTGGCCGAGCGGGTGCGTCCGCTGCTCACCGCTCCGGCGAACCAGGTCAGCGTGGCCTGGATCGACGGGGACAACGTCCGGTACGCAGGCTTCGGTGCCGATGAGCACACCGAATACGAGATCGGGTCCGTCAGCAAGACCTTCACCGCCTCACTGCTGGCCGACGCCGTTGAGCGCGGCGAGGTGACGCTGGAGACCACGGTGGCCGACGTCCTGGGAGAGGACCTCACGGATCCGGACGCCGAAATTGGCACGGTGACCCTGGCCGAGCTGGCCAGCCACCGTTCCGGGCTTCCCCGGCTGGCAACGGGCCCCGATGCCCTGCCCTCCCTCCTGGCGGGCCAGCTGCTCAACCGCGATCCCTATACCGCAACGCCGGAACAGATCCTGGCCCAGGCACAGTCCGTGGGCCTGGCCGACCGCGGCACCGTGAACTACTCGAACCTGGGATATGCCTTTCTCGGCCAGCTGCTGGCACTCTCTGCCGGTCAAAGCTGGGAAGAGCTGCTGCAGGAGCGGCTGCTGGACCCGCTGCAGCTCGAAGCAACGCACGCCCCCGTCACCGCGGAGAACCTGCACGACGGCGCCCCCACCGGGCGCAGCGCGGCTGGCCGGCCGGAGGATGCCTGGACCCTGAGCGGCTCGGCGCCCGCCGGAGGCATCCGCTCCACCGCTGCCAATCTGGCCGTCTATGCCCAGGCACAGCTGGACGGAACCGCTCCCGGCGCCGAGGCCCTGGAACCACACTGGGACGGGGATGGGGGTTCGCGCTACGGCTTGGCTTGGGTTACCGAGGAACGAGGAGACCGGGAGATTACCTGGCACAACGGACAGACAGGCGGCTTCTGGTCCATGGTTGCCCTGGACAGGGATAACGACCGTGCCGTGGTGATGCTTTCCAACGTGGCTGCGGGGCAGGAAGAAGCGGCGTTCGAGCTGCTGGCCGGAGGCCCGGAATGATGGCCGGGGTGATCGGCTGGGTGTTCCCGCTGGGCCTGGTGGTGTACTGCGGCTGGGTTGCCTTCTTTGCCTGGACCCTGTCGATCCCGGAGAAGACCCGCGGCGCATACCTGGCAACGCTGTTGGAAGCGGGCTTTGTGGCAGTAGTTATGAGGCTGATGGTGGAATGGTCCCCGGTCACCATCTGGCTGTGGGTCCTGTCCGCGGCAGCACTGGCCGCGGCCGTAGCCGGTCTGGTAGTCCGCTGGCCCGAGCTCCCCAGCCGCCGCGGAAAGGCGACTGAGCCCCACGCTGATTTCCCCGGTGTGGTTCCCGCCCGGAAACCCGGCCCGGGCCGCGTGGCACTCACCGGTTATGCTGCCCTGCTGGCCGCGGCCGTGGCTGTCTCCGTGATGGTCGGCTGAGCGCGCCGGCAGCAGGGAATTACGTTCCAAAGACGCGGCGCAGGAACCTGACCGCAGCCACTTCGTCCTCGATGCCGCCGCCTTCATGCCCGTTGTAGGGCCAGACCAGGAGTTCCTTGGGTCCGGCGTAGTTGTTGTACGCGGCGTAGACGGTCGACGGCGGAGTCACCTCGTCCATCAGCCCCACGGAAATAAGCGCGGGGACCCGAGCACGACGGGCAAAGTTGACGGCGTCGAAATACTGCAGCGTTTCCATCACCTGCTCCGCCTGCCCGCGGTGGACGGCCAGATAGTCCCGCACCTCGCGGTAGGGGTAGGCGTCCGTGACCTGCACGGCGCGGGGCAGGTCCGAGAGGAACGGCACGTAAGCGACCACCGCAGAAAGTCCCGGAGCCAGCGCTGCTGCAGCCAGCGCTGCGGCGCCTCCCTGGCTTCCGCCGACGGCTGCGCAGCGTGCAGGATCCACCATCTCCAGGGACCGCAGCGCCTCCACTGCGCGGACGGCGTCGGTGAACAGCCGCCGGTAGTAATAGGTGTGCGGATCAGTGATGCCCCGGGTCATCACGCCCGGGCCCTGCGGTCCGGCACTGCCGGAGGCATCCGGCGTCGCGCCTTTGCTCCAGCCCGCTCCCTGGCCGCGCGTGTCCATCTGCAGGTGGGCGAAGCCCGACGACGCCCAGAACAGATTCTCATGCGCATCCCCGCGCCCGCCCCCGTAGCCGACAAACTGCACGACGCCGGGCAGCGGCCCGCCGGATCCCCGCGGTACACGCAGCCAGGCACGGATGGGCTCGCCGGCGTAGCCGTTGAACGTCACGTCCCAGACGTCCACTGTGGACAGCACAGTCTCGACCGGTTCCAGGATCAGGCCCAGCGAATGGGCCTGCGCTTCCTGGGCGGTTTGCTTCCAGAAAGCGTCGAAGCCGGCCGGGTCGGTCTGGCTGCCACCATAGGCTTCCAGCTGGTCAGCGGGCAGGTCCGTGTACACGTTTCTTCCTCCTACAGGGCTGTGACTTCCACCCCGCAGTGCAGCCGCCGGGTGTGGTCCACCGAGCGTACCGGGCCGGAAAGCGTGATCCGGGCTGCCAGGCGGAGGTCCGTGCTGGAGGCGCCAAACCGCAGTTCCAGGTCCCCGGGTTCAACGAGCCGCTGCAGGCCAATTCCGGTAAACGAGGCCAGGTCCGCCGGAATGGTGAACCGCACCCGGGCTGATTCTCCGGCCTGCAACGGGACGCGTGCGTAGCTAATGAGCCGCTGCACCGGCCGGACCACGCTGGCCACGGGATCGTGCAGGTACAACTGGACCACCTCCACGCCCTCGCGGCCGCCGGTATTGGTGACGGTCAGGGCAGCCTCCGCTTCACCGTCGGTCCCGATCTGCGTCTGCCCAACAACGAGGCCGTCCCAGCTGAACGCCGTATACCCCAAGCCGTGGCCAAACCCGAAGGCCGGGGTCGGATCGATGCTGGACACATCGGTAGGCCCGGCAAGGGGAGCTGCCAGGTAGCTGGCCGGCTGGCTCCCGGGCGTCGCCGGAACGCTGATGGGCAGCCGGCCTGAGGGATTCACCGCACCGCTGAGCACCCGGGCTACGGCCGGGCCCCCTTCCTCGCCGGGAAAGAATGCCTGTACGACGGCGGCGGCTCTGGAGGCTGCGGCCCCCAGCGCGTAGGGGCGCCCGGTGAGCAGCACCGCCACTACGGGGGTGCCGGATTCCAGCACGGCGTCCAGGAGCTGCTGCTGGACGCCCGGCAGCACCAGCGATTCGACGTCGCAGCCTTCCCCGCTGGTGCCGCGGCCAAAGAGTCCGGCCCGATCGCCCAGCACCGCGATAACTACATCCGCCTCTCGGGCGGCCGCGACGGCGTCGCCAATTCCCGAGACCTCCGGCTCATCGATTCCGCAGCCCTGCACGCAGGTGATCTCGCTGTCCGGGAACTCCGTGCGGAGCGAGGCCGCCACCGTGGGCAGGTCGATCCCTGCGGGGATGTCCGGGAACTGCGATCCCACGTGGGCCGGGAACGAATAGCAGCCCAGGAACGCCAGGGGATTCTCGGCATTGGGGCCGACGACGGCGATGCGGGCCGGCGACCGCAGCGGCAGCACCCCGTTGTTGCTGAGCAGGATGATGGACTGCTCTGCCAGTTCGGCCGCCAGCCGCCGGTTCTCCGCCGGGTCAAGGTTGACGGTTCCCTCGACCGCCTGCAGGTCCGGGGCGCCGGCGGACAGGGCCTCGGGAACCGGAGTCCAGTCCTCATCGAGCAGGCCGAGTCCGATCTTCTGCATCAGGACCCGATGAGCAGCCCGGTCCACCAGCTTCGGGTCGATGCGGCCGGCGTCGAGTTCTGCCAGCAAATGGTCTCCGTACGCGTCGACTGTGGGCAGCTCTACGTCCACGCCGGCGGAAAGGGCCGCCACTGCCGCCTCCCCGCGGGTTCCGGCAATGCCGTGCAGTTCCTCCAGGAAACCGATACCGAAGTAGTCCGCCACAACGGTCCCGCTGAAGCCCCAGGCGTCCCGCAGCAGGCCGGTGAGCAGCTGCCGGTCAGCTGCCGAGGGCACGCCGTCGGTGTCGGTGTACGCATGCATCACCGAGCGGACGCCCGATTCCCGGACCGCCATCTCGAACGGCGGCAGGACGACGTCGGCGAACTCACGCGGACCCATCGAGACCGGAGCCAGGTTCCGTCCCGCGCGGGACGCTGCGTAGCCGGCGAAGTGTTTGAGCGTTGCCACGATCCCGGCGTCTTCCAGGCCCTGGACGTAGGCAGACCCGATCGAGCCCACGAGGTAGGGGTCTTCGCCCATGGTCTCTTCGACCCGGCCCCAGCGGGCATCGCGCACCACGTCCAGCACGGGAGCCAGGCCCTGGTGGATTCCGACCCGGCGCAGGTCTGTGCCGATGGCATTGGCCATGCGTTTCACAAGCACCGGGTTGAAGGTGGCGCCCCAGGCCAGCGGCACCGGATACGCCGTCGCGCCCCAGGCAGCGAACCCGGCGAGGCATTCCTCGTGTGCCATGGCAGGTATTCCGAACCGGTTGGAGGCGGCGATCCTCTCCTGGGTGCGCATGAGTGACAGCGCGCCGGCACCGGCGTCTACCGGCCGGGTGCCGAAGGGCCGGGTGAGCTGGCCCAGTCCGTTGGGCAGCAGCGCCTCCAGATCCGGAGGTTCATTCATTTCGTGCTGGTGCGGGGCCACTTCGGCGCCGTCGGCGGAGGCGCCGACCCAGACCCCGATGAGCTGTGCGGTTTTTTCGGCGAGGGTCATCCGGGCGAGCAGCGCCTCGGCACGTTCGGCGGCTGGGAGGGACGCGTCCCGCCAGGGGACGCGTTTCAGTGTGGTGTCAGACATGGATTCACTTTCCGCCAGCACCCATGAGGCCCTGGACAAGTGCGCGGCGCGCGAAGAGGTACACCAGCAGGACGGGAATCATGGAGAGCAGCACGGCGGCGAGGATGCCGGGGACGTTGATGCCGTACTGGGATTGGAAGTTGAACAGGCCCAGGGTGATGACCCGGTTGGAATCGGACGTGGTGAGAATCAACGGCAACAGGAAACCGTTCCATCCCTGGAGTGCCGCGAAGACTGCGATGGTGGATATCCCGGGCTTGGACAGCGGCAGCACCAGCTGCCGGAACGTCCGCCAGGTGCTGGCCCCGTCCACCGCCATGGCCTCATACAGTTCCGGCGTGATGTCCCGCATGGCACCGGTGAGGATCAGGGTGCAGATGGGCAGTGCGAATGCGGCCGTTGGCAGGATGATGCCCAGCAGGGTGTCGTACAGGCCCGCGGTGTTGATCAGGTAGAACATCGGCACAATGACCGCCTGCACCGGGATCGCCAGCCCCAGCAGGAAGAACCGGAAGACCAGGGTGGTGGCCCGGCCCTGGCTGCGGACAATGGCATAGGCCAGGGGCGGAACCACCAGAAGGACGATCGCCACCACGCCGCCGGTCACGATCAGCGTGTTCAGGAAGTACCGGCCGAAGCCGCTCTCGAACACCCCCACATAGTTCTCCAGCGTGAAACTGGTGGGGAAGGAGAACGGGCCGGAGGCACTGAAGTCAGCCCGGTTCTGCACACTGGCAGCGAGCATCACGTACAGCGGGAGCGCCACGATCAGCAGCCAGACGGCGGCGGCGGCGCCTGCAATGTAGTTCGGACGGGTGCGCATCTAGATTCCTTCCATGGTGCTGCGCATCTTGTCGTAGCCGGAGACCTTGACCATGATCAGCGAGATGGCGGTGGCCACGACTACCAGCACCAGTGCCACGGCAGCTCCGATGCCGAAGTCGAACCGGCGGAAGGCCTGTTCAAACATGTAGAAGGCGGTAATGGTGGTGTCCGTGCCGGGCCCGCCGTCGGTCAGGATGAGGACCGTTTCGAAGGTTGTCAGCCCGCCCACCACCATGAGGATCACGGAGGTGATGATGGCATTGCGCAGCTGGGGAACCGTGATGCTGAAGAACGTCCGGGCACGTCCGGCGCCGTCGATCTCTGCTGCCTGGTAGAGCACCTGCGGAATGGCCTTGGCCGCGCCCTGGTAAATGAGCGTGTGGAATGGAGTGAACTGCCACATGCTCACGAAGATGATGACGCCGATAGCTGTGGCCTGGTGGCCAAACAGGTTGCCGTCTCCAAAGAGCCAGCGGGCCTGGGACGGCACACCGAAGTTGGGGTCCAGCAGCGCCCGCCACAGCACCGAAATGGCCGCTGAAGAGAGCAGCAGCGGCACGAAGTAGATGGCGCTGAGAATCGCCCGGTTGCGCTGCGGTCCGGCCGCCCACACACCAAGCAGCATGCTGACCGGTGTCTGCGTTGCCACGCCGAGCACGATGAACAGCAGGCTGAGCCAGAGGCTCTTCATCATCACAGGGTCGCCGGCGAGCTCCTCCCAGTTCTCCAGGCCAACGAACTTGGGTTCGCCGATGCCCCGCCAGCTCATGAAGGAGAGCACCACGACGGCGATCAGGGGAACCACCGCGAAGAGCAGGAAGAACGCCGTCGCAGGCAATGTCCAGAGAAAACCCGGCCGCGGCGTCCGGGACGAACGCCCCGCGCGTGCCGGACGGACCTGTTCGGATCCGTCCGGCCGCGCCGGAGGCTTGGGAGGGAGCAGGGCAGTCATGGGCAGGCGTCCCTACAGTCCCTGCATCGCTTCGATGAAGCCGTCTTCATCGATCCGCCCGCTGAAGAAGTCGGCCATGGTGCCGTGGATCACCGGCGTGGCCGAGGGCGGATAGGCCTGGTCCCAGGAGAGCTGGAAAGCAGGTGCCTGCTCCACGAGTCCGTACTGGAAACGTGCGTACTCAGGATCGGCGGACTGGTCCAGGAATTCCTCGGTGTTGGTAGTAGTGGGCAGGTTGCCAATGGCCACCTGTTCCTGGACAAACTCATCCGAATACATGAGCTTCAGGAAATCGCGGACGGTGTCCGGGTAGCGGGTGTTGGCCAGCACGGAGTAGTAGTTATTCGTGTTGCCCACCAGGTTCTCCGGATCACCCTGGCCGCCTTCAACGGTGGGGAATTCGCCATAGCCCAGGGAGGCCTCGGCGAACTCCGGCGAGTTGGTCTGGTGGGTGGAGTAGGCCCAGGATCCCATCAGTTCGAATCCGGCCTGGCCGCTGGCCAGGAGTGTGGAGGAGCCGTCGTCGGTCCATTTCACCGACTGGAAGTTGGTGCCGAAGGCACCGGTGTCCACCAGTTCACGCAGCATTCCCAGGGCTTCGCGGCTTTCCTCGGTGTCCCAGGCCTCGGGGTCGCCGGCAAGGGCAGCATCGAAGAGTTCCGGACCGGCCACGCGGTCGTAGACGTATTCAACCCACATGAGAATCGGCCACTCGTCGCCGCCGCCCAGGGCAATCGGGGTCACCCCGGAGGCCTTGAGCTTCTCGACGTCTGAGAGCAGCTCATCCCAGGTCTCGGGAACGCCGTCGACACCGGCCTTGGCCAGCACTTCCTCGTTGCTGAAGAGCAGCACCGGCTGGGTTCCGCGCATCGGGATGCCGTACGGAGTGCCGTCCACGACGGCGGTCTCGAACACCGAGGGCAGGAAGGCATCGCGCAGCTGCGGCTCTTCCTCGATGAAGTCATCGAGCGGCATCAGCAGGTCGGCATCCACGTAATCCTGGATGGACCCGCCGCCCCAGTTGAAGAAGATGTCCGGAGCAGAGTCGGTGTCGATGACAGTCTGCAGTTTTTGCTGGTACTCAGCGCCCGGGATCTTGTCGAGCACGACTTTCACGTCCGAAGACTCGTTGAACTGCTCCACCATGGCCTCTTCCACCGTGTTGGCGGCATCGCCGTAGACCAGGACGTGGATTTCATTTTCGGGCCGGTCGCTTCCCGCGGATTCTTCGGAAGACGAACAGGCGGACAGTGACAGGCCCAGCGCCATGGCGCCGGCCGCTGCGGTAGCTGGTTTAAGCCAGCTGCGGTTGTTCCTCATTGAACTGCTCCTCACTGGAAGGCCTCCGGGAAGCTGTTCCGAAAGTTTCGAAACACTTGCCGAAAGTTCTGGAATGCGGCTAGCTTAGGATGCAGGAATGTGATCCGCAACACTTATTCGCTGCGTCTTCACGCCGGGGACCTTTTCGTGTGGAGGAGAAACAGATGGCACAAACGCCTGCAGCAGGGCGCGTCACGCTCGCGGAGCTGGCGGCCGAGGCGGAGGTTTCGCTCTCGACCATCTCGAAAGTCCTCAACGGCCGGGCCGACGTTTCGCGGAAAACCCGAACGAAAGTTGAGGCTCTGCTGGATGGCCACGGCTACCAGCGCCGGGCCGGCCGCAGGTCCAAGTCAGGGCTGCTGGAGCTGGTCTTCCACGAATTGGAGAGTGCCTGGGCGCTGGAAATCATCCGGGGTGTGGAGAACGTGGCCCGTGAACACGGACTGAGCGTGGTGCTTACCGAAAGCGGCACCCGCCACTCGCCTGGGCCTGAGTGGGTGGAGGGTGTCATCGCGCGGCGCCCGGCCGGCGTCGTACTGGTCTTCGCCGACCTGGCACACGAGTCACGCCGCCTGCTTGAATCCCGCGGCATACCGTTCGTGATCATCGACCCTGCGGGGGACCCGGCCCCGGATGTGCCGTCGGTAGGTTCGGCGAACTGGGCCGGGGGCATGATGGCGACCCGGCACCTGATCGACCTGGGGCATCAGCGGATTGCTGCCATTACCGGCCCGGAGGACCTGATGTGCTCCCTCGCCCGGATCGACGGCTACCGATCGGCCCTGAATACGGCCGGGCTTCCGTTTGATCCTGCGCTGGTGCGTTACGGAAACTTCCACGTCGACGGCGGCCGGGACCATGCGCTCGAGCTGCTCGCCCAACCGGACCGGCCCACCGCGGTGTTTGCCGGCAGCGACCTGCAGGCCCTGGGTGTCTTGGACGCGGCCCGGCAGCTGGGCATCAGCATTCCGGAGGAGCTCTCGATAGTTGGCTACGACGACCTGCAGGTAGCCCGCTGGTCCTCGCCCGCCCTCACCACCGTGCATCAGCCGCTGATCGAAATGGCCGAGGAAGCGGCGCGGATGGTGTTGATGCTGCGCGACGGCGAACAGCCCAAGAACACGCGCCTGGACCTCTCGACCTCGCTGGTGATCCGGCAGAGCACCGCCGCGCCTCCGGCCGGCTAGGGCGCGGTACCGCTGGCCTGTGCGGCCGGGTCCCCGGGCTCGGCCCGGTTCGGGGAGCCGCCCAGACGCAGGCCCCTGCGGCGGTAGGCCGGCGTTGTTGCCAGGACCAGGTTGATGGCCACGGCGCAGCCGATGATCACCCCGGCCATCGACAGCGCCGTGCCGCCGAAGACGCCGACCAGCGGACTGATCAGCCCAGCCAGCCCAACCTGCAGGCAGCCCAGCAGTGCAGCTGCCGTTCCGGCCATATTGCCGTAGCCGTCCAGGGCCAGGGAGGTTGCGTTGGAAAAGATGAATCCCAGCATGCCCAGCACCACCCACAGGCTGGCCACCAGCCCGATCACGCCGCCGAAACCGGTGGCAATGACGATCGGCAGGATCACCGCCAGCACCAGCAGTACCGGTGCAGCGATGCGCAGGATGCCCGCGGAGGGGAAGCGGTTCAGCAGTGAGGCGTTCACCTGGGAGGAGATCACCATGGCGACGCCGTTGACCGCGAAGATCAGCGCGAACGTCGCAGGGGAGAGACCGTACTCTTCCTGCATCACGAACGGGGATCCCACCACATAGCTCATGATGATGCCCATCGACAGGCCGGGAATGACGGCGAACGCGAGGAAGCGGCGGTCGCGCAGCAGGATCCGGTACCCGCCGGGTTCACCGGTTCTTGCAGCGCCCTTCATCTTCTTGGGCAGGCGGCGTTCGGGCGGAAGGGTTTCCGGCATCCAGCGCCAGACGATCACCACCAGAATCACGCCAATCAGCGCGAGGGCGTAGAACACTGCCCGCCAGGCCCAGATCCCTGCAACAGCCTGGCCCAGCGTCGGCGCCAGCAAGGGAGCCAGGCCGATCATCAGCATCAGCCGGGACAGCAGCTTCGCCGCAGCGGAGCCGGTGAAGCGGTCGCGGATAACCGCGATGGCCACCACCGATGCTGCTGCGTTGAAGAATCCCTGCAGAATCCGCAGCCCGATCAGGAGCCCGATGCTGGGGGCAATGGCGCAGAGCAGCGACGTCACAATGTGCATCGAGATGCCGATCAGCAGCGGCAGGCGCCGCCCAAACCGGTCCGAGAGCGGTCCGATCACCAGCTGTCCCACAGCCGTTCCCAGCAAGGTACCGGAAAGCGTGAACTGGGCGGCCGTCGTCGTGGTGCCCAGGTCTTCGGCAACGGCGGGCAGTGCCGGCAGGTACATGTCGGTGGTGACTGCCGGCAGGGCAGCCAATGCGCCGAGCATCAGGATGTACTTCAGGCTGCGGGAACGTGATGAGCTGCGTGCGGTGGGGGATTTGGGCACCGGGAAAGGCTCCTAGGGAGGGGTTGTGAGGGGTGCTGGCCATGGTCAGTATAGTCCCGGATGCAGAAGCAGGCCGGGGCGTTGACCGGCACCCGGCAGCTCTTCACACTGGGAAAACACCGCGACACTGGGAAAACACCGCGCACTCCTGAGTCCCCGCCGCACCGAGCCACCGATTCGAGGCGAAACCCATGGAAAAACGGATTCTCGATTACACCGAATGGCAGGACACCGCCGACACCCTCCATCTTTTCCTGCAAATGGCGGGCAAGGTGAAGATCGAGCGCAGCGATAAGCGGCCCGAATGGGGCCACGTGCGCATGCCGCTGACCATCGACGGTATCGGCACCGGGATCATCCCGGGCAACGGCTCCAGCTTCGAGATCTACTTCAACCTCCGCCAGCACCACGTGGACGTGCAGAACACCGACGGCGGCAAAGCCCGGATCCCCATCGATGACGGGCTGAACGTCGCGGACTTCTACTCCCAGCTCATGAGTGCCTTGGATTACATCGGCATGGCCACGGTGATCAACACCACCCCGCAGGAGTTCTATGACCAGACTCCCTTCGAGCAGGACAACAAGCACCACTCCTGGGACCGGGAGGCCATCGCAACCTACCTGGAGAATCTGCACTTCGCCCACCGGAGCCTGTCCCGGTTCCTGGCACCGTTCCGGGGCAAGGTGGACATGCCGGAGTTCTTTTTCGGGACCATGGACCTCAGCGGTTCGGTCTTTGCCGGTCAGGCCGCCCCGTACAGCGGTACGGACATGGTCGGGGTGAACTGCTTCGACGAAAAGTTCGTGGAGTACGGCTTCTGGCCCGGCGACGTCCGGATGTCCCAGCCCGCGTTCTTTGGGATGCCGTATCCCTTCATCTCCGGCATCGAGAGCTACGCGTCCATGCTCAGACCGGACCGCGCAGAATTCCGGACGCAGATGAGCGAGTTCATCCTCACCCTGGAGGATGCCTTGTCCTATCCGGATCCGGAGCAGGCCGTGGTGGACATGTGCCGGAGCAGCTTCGAGATTGTGCAGCGGATGGACCGGTGGGCGGACCTGGACTGGATCACCGAGCCGCTGGCCTATCCAGCCGCATCATCCCAAGGGTAAAAGGCCGGAGGGAGCGGAAATGCCACGGATCGGAGTTTTGCAGGCTGCATCCCGGGTGGGTGCCCAAGAGGAGAACCTCTCCCTGATCCGGCGGTCCGCGGTCCGCGCCGCTGAAGCGGGAGCTGACCTTCTCATCACCCCGGAGCTTTTCGCCACCGGCTATGCGCCGGCACGTGCGGCGGAGTCCGACGGCGCGGGGCTGAGGAAGCAGCTGGCCGCCATCGCGGATGAGGAAGGCATCGGCGTCGTCGCCTCAACTGTGGAGGACGAGGCCGGCACCCGTTTCATCGCCGCCTCGCTCTTTGACGAAACCGGTGCGGAGCTGCTGCGGTACCGGAAGGCACACCTGCTCGGCGAGGAGGAACGCAGAGCCTTCACCCCCGGCGCCGGAGTGCCCCGGGCAGCGCTTTTCCGCGGTCTGCGGGTGGCGCTGGGAATCCGCTATGACATCGAGTTCCCGGAGTACGCCCGCTCCGCGGTCCGGGCTGGCGCTGACCTGCTGTGCATTCCGACGGCGGTGCGCGCCACCGGGGACGTTGGCGGCCCGCAGCCCCTGCATACCTATAATGCGGAACGGATCTCCACCCTGCTGGTGCCGGCCCGCTCACTGGAGAACGGGGTGTACATCGCCTACGCGAACTACGCCCGCCCGGACTTCACCGGTACCAGTGTCATCGCCTCGCCGTACGGAACGCTGCTGGCGGCCGCCGCGCGCGGGGAGGAGCTGCTGCTGACGGACATCCACCCGGATGAGGTCCAGCGGGCGCGGCGGCTGAACACCTATGCCCAGGACATTCGTCCGGAGCTGTACCGCTAGGGTCCCTGGAAAGGGGGCCAGTCCTGAATTAGGGGCACGCAGGGCCATGCTGACATAATGTTGGCAAACCCCCTTGGAAGGCGGCCCTGCTCCATGACACCCCGCAAGCTGTTCACCACCCTGGCTTTCGCCGAGGCGGTGACGTGGACTCTCCTGATCGCGGCCCTGGTGGCCAAGTACGCGTTCGGCAACGAAGCCTTCACGCCGATCGCCGGCGGACTGCACGGCTTCGTCTTCCTGTCCTATGCCGCAGTGACGGTGTTTGTGTGGGTGAACCAGAAGTGGTCCGCTGCCACCGGCGTCCTGGGTGTGGCGCTCGCCGTCGTTCCCTGGGCCACCATCCCGTTCGAGAAGTCGCTGGATAAGCGCGGAATGCTCGACGGCGGCTGGCGCCTGGGCCCGGGTGGCGAGGAGCCCAAGAACTTCGTGGACAAGGTGCAGGCACTGGTGCTGCGCCGGCCCGTGGCCGCAGCCCTGGTGGCAGTGGCCGGCGTCGTGGTTGTCTTCTTGATCCTGCTCTACCTCGGTCCGCCCATTCCCAAGGGCTAAGCCAGCACGAATTCCGGCTCAGCCGTGCCGCACACCGGCCCCGGCCAGCACCGCGCGGTAGCCCTCGCGGTAGGTCGGGTAGGCGAACTCGAAGCCCGTGGCGCGCAGGCGGGCGTTGGAGAGCTTCCTGTTGCCGCCTCGGGTTGAGCTGCGGGGTTCCTGCGGCGCCAGCGGCGTGCCCAGCTCCGCGGCGAGGAAGGCGAGAACTTCACGCTGCTCCACCGGCTCGTCGTCGACCCCCAGATACAGCGGAGCCGGCTCCGGCACCGCGGTGGTCAGGTGCACGATCGCAGCGGCGGCATCATCCCGGTGGATCCGGTTGGTCAGCTGTCCCGGTCCGGGATCCGGCGCGCCGGCACGGACCTGATCGATCAGCCGGGTACGGCCGGGTCCGTAAATCCCCGCCAGCCGCAGCACCACAGCATCCGGGCGGCGGGAGTGCAGCAGGTCCTCGGCATCGCGGATGACGGCGCCGGTCACCGATGCGGGAGCAGCGGGGGACTCCTCGTCCAGCCAACCGCCGCCGGCGTCGCCGTACACCGCCGTCGAGGAGACGAACAGGATCCGCCGCGGACGCACGCCGTCGCGCTCCAGGGCGTCCAGGACGTTTGCCGTGCCGTCCACGTAGGCGGCCCGGTAGGCAGCCTCGGTACGCTCGCGGGCAGCCACCGAAATGACTACGACCTCGGTGTCCGCGGGAACCTGCGGCAGGGTGCCGGTGAGGTCGGCGGCCTGGCCGGCCAGGGGTGCGGGAATCTTCTCGGGCGAACGGCGCCACGCGAGCACGGGAAAGCCGGCCGCGGCAAACCGCAGGCCGGCTTCCGTGCCCAGGTCGCCGCAGCCGGCAATCAGGACAGTCATGGCTTTAGTCTGCCAGCAACTGACCAGGTTAGTCCGGCAGGGAGGCGAGGACCTGGCGGGCCACATCCACGCTGGACTGCGGGTTCTGGCCGGTGACCAGGTTCCCGTCGGTGACGACGAAGCTCTCCCATGCCGGCCCGGAATCCACGACGGCGCCCTTTTCTGCCAGCGCGTCAGCCACCATCCACGGGGTGTTCTCGCCGGTGCCGCCGGTGAGCTCTTCCTCGTTGGTGAAGACGGTCAGGCGGCGGCCGGAAAAGGCGAATCCGGTCTCCGGGGTCTCGGCGCTGAGCAGCGCCGCCGGGCCGTGGCAGAACGGGGCAATGATCATTCCGGCGTCGTTCGCTGCGATGAGGATCCGTCCCATGTCCCAGTCCGTGGCCAGGTCCGCCATCGGGCCGTGCCCGCCCGGGATGACAACGGCGTCGTATTCCAGGGGCACGACGTCGGACAGCGCCATCGGCTTCTCGAGTTCCGGGCGCAGTTCCTCGAGGTAGGACGTGAGGTGTGCGGCCTTCTCTTCGCCCCCGGCCTGGTCGGGCTGCAGGCTGATCTGGTCCACCGTGGGGGCCTTGGCACCGGGAGTGGCGAACGTGATGCGGTGTCCGGCTTCAGCCAGAGTGCGGTGCGCTTCAACCAGTTCCTCGGCCCAGAAGCCGGTGGGGTGTTCAGATCCGTCCTTCATGGTCAGGGAATCGGCGGCGGAGACAACCATCAGGATGTTGTTCATGGGGGGTCCTTCCTTCGGGGGGAGTGTGTCAGGGGCCGGCTCTCCTAGCCGGCTGCGGCGTCGATCTCGGCGAAAGCCGCGTCGTCGAGCACCAGGTCCCTGGCGCCCAGGTTCTCTTCCAGGTGGGCCACCGAGCCGGTGCCGGGAATCGGCATCATGACAGGTGAACGCTTCAGCAGCCAGGCCAGGGCGACCTGGGAAGTGGTGGCGCCGAGCTTCTTGGCGGCAACGTCGAGCACGCCTCCGGGCCTGGCCAGTTCGCCGGCAGAAACCGGGGCCCAGGGGATGAAGCCGATCCCGTTCGCGGTGGCGTATTCAAGGACGTCCTCGGAAGAGCGGTCGGTGAGGTTGTAGCGGTTCTGCACGGTGGAAACCGTGAAGTACTTCTCCGCTGCCTTCAGCTGTTCCACGCTGACCTGGGACAGGCCGAGGGCCTTGACCTTCCCCTCCTGCTGCAGGTCCCGCAGCACGGCGAACTGTTCCTCGGCGTCGACGGTCGGGTCAATGCGGTGCAGCTGGAACAGGTCCAGGGAGTCCACCTTGAGCTTGCGCAGGCTCAGCTCGGCCTGCTGGCGCAGGTACTCCGGGCGGCCCAGTGGAATCCACTCGTCCGGGCCGGTGCGAACGAAGCCAGCCTTGGTAGCGATCCGCACGTCGTCGGGATAGGGGTAGAGCGCCTCGGCAATGATCTCTTCACTGATGTTGGGTCCGTAGGAATCAGCGGTGTCAATGAAATCGACGCCCAGTTCTACGGCGCGGCGCACCACTTCCACAGCGGTTCCGCGGCTCTCCGGCTCGCCCCAGACGCCGGGGCCGACAATGCGCATGGCGCCGAAGCCCAGGCGGTTCACGGTGCCGAGGTCCTTGAGGTCGATGGTCGGGGACAGGTCGGGTTCTACAGTCTGCTCGGTCATATAGGCGGCAACAGCGTGCCCCCAAGGGCTTATTCCTCAGCACCCTGATCTTTCGTCCGCAAACAAGGTACGTTTTGCCCTGTTGCGGCCGGCCAACGGCGTGCATTCTGTAGTTTCCGGAGAAAGCCGAGACGACAGCTATGGAATTGAAGGAGTGTTTGCGATGACGGAAACTACTTCCACCGAGGTGGTGACAGGGCTCTACATTGGGGGTGAGGAACGGGCTGGGGAGGACACGCTTGAGGTGGCTGACCCTGCCCGGCCCGGGATGCCTGCAGGTTATGCGGCCGCGGCAACTGCGCGGGATGTCGCAGACGCCGTGGCAGCGGCGAAGGCAGCCTTCCCGGCCTGGGCTGCGCTGAGCCCGCAGGACCGGGCCGCGCAGATGGCCGATGCGATCGCCGGCATAGCTGACCTGCGGGATGAGGACGCCGCCATCCTCTCGCGTGAAAACGGCAAGATCGTCAGCGAAAGCTGGGTCGATGCGCTCGTCTTCGAGATCCGGTGGCAGCTCGCCCTGGCCCTGGCCGGGGACATCGAGCGTGAGGAGATCCTGGAAACCGCTCCGGGCATTCCGGTGCGGACCAGCGTCACCTATCAGCCGCTGGGAGTGGTGACGGTGATCGTGCCGTTCAACTGGCCCGTGGCCATCCTCGGGGCGTCCCTGCCCCACGCGCTGCTCGCCGGCAACACTGCGATCGTCAAGCCGCCGCCCACCGCTCCGCTGGCCACCACCCGGATTGTGCAGAGGGTAGCCGAGAAGCTGCCGCCCGGGGTGATCAACGTGGTCACCGGCCGGGATGAGGAAATGTCCGGACTGATCCGGAACGACGACGTCGCCAAGGTCTGCTTCACCGGAAGCGTCGGAGGCGGGAAACGAATTATGGAAGCAGCCTCCGGGACGTTGACCCGGGTAACCCTGGAACTGGGCGGCAACGACGCCGCAATCTTCCTGGACGATGCACTGCTCGACGAGACCCGGCTCGACCGCTTGTACGCAGCGGTCTTCGACACCACCGGCCAGATCTGCATGAATGCCAAACGCATCTATGTGCATCGCTCCCGCATGGAGGAACTGGTGGCCGGGCTCGCCAGCCGTCTGGAAAAGGTGGTCATCGGGTACGGGCTCGAGGAGGGAGTCACCATGGGGCCCCTGCATTCTCCGGCCCAGCGCGACTTCGTGCGTGAGCTGATCGACGAGGCCAGGCAGGCAGGCGCCGAGGTCCGTGAGTTCGGACGGCTGCCGGAGGAACCGGAACTCCGGGAGGGCAACTTCCTGAAGCCGGCGCTGGTCCTCAACCCCTCCCCGGACCTGCGAGTGGTAACCCAGGAGCAGTTCGGGCCCGTCATTCCGATCATGGCCTTTGACACCGACGATGAAGCCGTGGCCGCCGCCAACGACAGCTGGGCGGGTCTGTGCGGGTCCGTATGGACCCAGGATACGGGCCGGGCGAACGCCGTTGGCAGCCGCCTGGAGTGCGGTTACGTCTGGGTGAATGACCACGGCGCCACCAGGCTGGACCTGCGTGCCCCGTTCGGCGGCATGAAGCAGTCCGGCATGGGCCGGGAGCAGGGAATCCACGGCGTCCGGGCCTTCCAGGACACCCGTTCCATTGCCCATCTGGATGAAGGGGCACTGTGAGGGGCCACGCAGCATGACGCATGCTTCCCTGCAGGAGGTACTGGACGCCTCCCCGGACGCGGTAGAACATCTGCGCAACGTGCAGGTCGGGGCGTACGTTTACCCGGTAGTGGCCGCCGAGTTCACGAACTGGCGCAATGAAGCCAGGTCCTGGCGGGAATCGGCGGTGCTGTTCGACCAGTCCCACCACATGGACAACCTGTTTATCTCCGGGCCGGGCGCACTGCAGCTGATTTCCGACACGGCCATCAATTCGACGGCGAATTTCCCGGTGGACAAGGCCAAGCAGTACGTCCCGGTGACGCCCCGCGGACACGTGATCGGAGACGGGATTCTGTTCCACGAAGCAGAGGAAGAATATGTCTACGTGGGCCGATCTCCCGCAGCCAACTGGCTGCTCTACAACGCGGAAAAGGGAGGCTACGACGTCGAACTCCGAACCGACCGGCGGTCGCCCCCGCGTCCCATGGGTAAGGCGGTTGCGCGCGAGTGCTGGCGGCTGCAGATCCAGGGCCCGCGGGCCTGGGACGTCATCGAGAAGGTACACGGCGGCCCGCTGGAGCAGCTCAAATTCTTCAACATGTCCTACATGGTTGTGGGCGGAACCCGGGTACGGACCTTGCGCCACGGGATGGCAGGAGCGCCGGGCCTGGAGCTCTGGGGCCCCTACAAGGATTATGACCGGATACGGGAAACCATTCTTGAAGCAGGCGCCGAGTTTGGGTTGGAGGCTGCCGGTTCGCGGGCGTACTCCTGCAATACCTTCGAGTCTGGATGGATTCCCTCTCCGCTGCCGGGGATCTACAGCGGGGAGGAGCTGCGGGATTACCGGTCATGGCTGGGGGCCGACAGCTATGAGGCGAACTCTGCAGTTGCCGGTTCTTATGTGCCGGACTCCGTCGAGGGGTACTACACCACACCCTGGGAACTCGGCTACGGCTCCTTCATCAAGTACGACCACGACTTCATCGGCCGAGAGGCCCTTGAATCGATGGATCCGCAGGCACAGCGCAAGAAGGTCACTCTGGCCTGGGACGGAGATGATGTAGCTGCAATTCACGCTTCCATGTACCAGAAGGAGGAACTTCCCTATAAGTTCTTCGACCTGCCCAATGCCAACTACGGGGCCTCGAACTTCGATTCCGTAGTGGATGCCGCGGGAAACGTGGTGGGCGTGTCCATGTTCACGGGGTACTCGTGGAATGAGAAACGGCCGCTCTCACTGGCGGTAGTCAGCCCCGAGGTTGAGCTTGGCAGCCAACTCAAGGTGGTCTGGGGGGAGCCGGACGGCGGCACCCTCAAATCCTCGGTTGAACCGCACCGGCAGTATGAGGTCAGCGTGGACGTGAGCCCAGTGCCGTTCTCGGAGGTTGTCCGCAGGGAATACACGGAGGGTGGATGGCGGAAAGCCGGAGTCTAGCCGGCCCCACGTACCGGCCTGATAAAGCGGACTAAACCTGTCCGCTAGTCAGTTGGACCCGGCAAGGGCAGGGCGTACGCTCGCCGCCATGGACTGGAAAATAGAACTCGTTCCCGTGCCGGTGTCCGACGTCGACGCCGCCAAGAACTTCTACGTGAACCAGGTGGGTTTCGCGGACGACTTCGACCAGCAGGTCAATGACAACCTGAGGTTCGTCCAGCTGACCCCGCCCGGTTCCGCCTGTTCGGTGGTGATCGGCGAGGGGACCACGGACATGGTCCCCGGCAGCCAACGGATCCAGATCGTGGTCCCCAGTGCTGCGGACGCGCGGCAGCATCTGGTGGACCACGGCGTGGAGACCAGCGAGATTACGCCGCTGGACTGGGGTACCTTCGTGTACTTCAGCGACCCGGACGGCAACCAGTGGTCGCTGCAGGAGCTGCCCGCCGTGAGCGGGACCTAGGACGAACCTCCGGCGCTGCCGGTCAGCGGGTCGCTTCCGCCAGGTACTCCAGGATGTGGCGGTACGTCTGGCCGGTCGCCTTGCTCATACCGATCTCGCACGTGCGGTTCACCGAGGCGTAGCCGTCAAAGGTCCGCGAGTTGATTTCCTCCGCCTGCTTTTGCGTGGCGGAGGCCGTCAGCTCGGGATGCAGCAGGCCGCGGTCGCCTGCGAAGGCACAGCAGCCCCAGCTCGGCGGAACGAACACTTCGGCGCTCACGGCCGTTGCGATTTCGGTCAGGGCATCGTTGGCGCCCAGCTGGGTGGAAGAGCAGGTGGGGTGCAGCGCCAGTGACCCCAGCTTCCGGGTCGCCTCCAGGCGGGGGAGCACGGCGTCACGGACGAAGTCCACCGAATCGACAAACCGCAGGCCGGGATAGACCGGGCTTTCTCCGGCCAGGCGCTTCATGGTGTCCAGCCCCTCGGTGCAGGACGCGGCGTCGCACACCACCGGCAGTTCTCCGCCGTTGGTGGCCACCCACAGGTTGGCGAGCACCTTCTCGGTCATGTCCTGGTAGCCGGAGGTAAAGCCTTTGGACTTCCAGGGCGTGCCGCAGCACAGGTTTTCGATGCCCTTGGGGATGCGGACGCCCACGCCGGCCCGGCCGCAGAGCTCCATGAACGCGGGCGCGGATCCTTCGCCGCCGCCTGCCGGACCAAACATAGTGCCGATGCAGGCAGGGAAGAAGACGGCTACCGGATCCGCATCTTCATGCGGGGCGCGGCGGGTTCCGCCGCCCGGCAGCACGGTGTCATAGGACTGGATGTTGTCCGCACCCAGGAGGGCACGGCCGACGGCGGTGGCCAGCTTGGGCAGCGGCGAGGGGACGGCCTTGGCGAAGGTCAGGGCCTTTCCGCCCACGGACGTCATGGCCCCCCAGCGCCCGGCGGCAGCCTTCCAGCCGGCGTCGGCCACGGGGTTGGTGTTTTCCGCGCGCAGCCGGCGGACCAGGTCACCGGTATTGATCAGCACCGGGCAGGCCGTGCCGCACATGCCGTCCACCGCGCAGGTCTGCACGGCGTCGTAGTCATAGTCCGCACGGAGGGTTGCCGCCAGGACGGAGTCTCCGCGGGCCTCGGCGTCGGCGATCTCGCGGCGCAGCACGATCCGCTGCCGCGGCGTGGTGGTCAGGTCCTTGCTGGGGCATACCGGTTCGCAGTACCCGCATTCGACGCAGCGGTCCACTTCGGGTTCAACCGTGGGGGCGATCTTCAGGTTCTCCACGTAGGAGCGCGGATCCTCGTTGATCAGGACTCCGGGGTTGAGCAGGTTGGGCGGGTCGATGAGCCGCTTAACCTCACACATGATCTCGTAGAGTTCGTCGCCGTACTGCCGGCGGACGTAGGGTGCCATGATCCGGCCGGTGCCGTGTTCGGCTTTCAGGGATCCGCCTTCACCCAGCACCAGGTCCACCATTTCCTCGGTGAACGCCTCGTAACGGGCCAGCTCGGCCGGGTCGCTGAAGTTCTCGTTCAGCATGAAGTGGATGTTGCCGTCCTTGGCGTGCCCAAAGATGACCGAATCCTTGTAATGGTGGTCCGAGAAGAGGACGTGCAGCTCGGCGCAGGTCCGCGCCAGCGACGGCACCGGAACAACGATGTCCTCCAGCAGGGCATTGGTCCCGGACGGCCGGGCCCCGGCAACAGTCGTGTAGAGGCCCTTGCGCAGGTGCCACATTCCGGCCCGGTCGCGGGCGTTGGTGGTCATGGCGAACGGTGCGGCAAGGCGCAGTGACTCGAAGAGCGGACGCGATGCCTCACGCTTGGCTTCGAGCTCTTCGACGCTGGCCGCCTGATGCTCCACCAGCAGTGCCGCATGGTCCTGGACAACCAGGCCCCGCAGTTCGGCCGGAGCGTCGGCCGCGACCTGGGCGACACGCAGGGACGTGGCGTCCATCAGTTCCACCGTGGCCAGCCCGGTGGCGGTGAGTTCGGGCAGGGCGGTGGCAGCGGCGTCGAGCGATTCGAAGAACATCAGGCCCGTGGCAACCTTCGGCAGCGCCGGAATGGTACGGAACGTCGCCTGGGCGACGAAGCCCAGGGTGCCTTCGCTGCCGATCATGAGGTGCGCGAGGATGTCCGCGGGGTTCTCGTAGTCCAGGAAGGAGTTCAACCCGTAGCCCATGGTGTTCTTCATCGAGAACAGGCGGGTGATGGTCGCGACAGAATCCGGGTTCGCCACGATGCGTCCGCGCAGCCGCAGCAGGCCTTCGAACAGTTCCGGTTCCAAGGCACGGAGCTTCTCGTCTGCGTCCGGAGCCCCGGTGTCCAGAACGGTACCGCTGGCCAGGACCAGGACCATGGATTCCAGGGTCCGGTAGGTGTTGAACTCGGTTCCGCAGGCCATGCCGGAAGAGTTGTTGGCCACCACGCCGCCGATGGTGCAGGCGATCTCACTCGCCGGATCCGGTCCCAGCTTGCGGCCGTGGGCAGCGAGGCGGGAGTTGACGGCACGTACCGTAGCGCCGGGCGCCACGCGGACGCGGGCACCGCCGTCGAGCACTTCGATGTCCCGGAAATGGTGCCGTGTGTCAATCAGGAGGCTGTCGCTGACCCCCTGGCCGGAGAGGGAGGTGCCGCCGGACCGGAAGGTCGCCGGGATGCCCAGTTCGCGGCTGCGGCGCATCAGCTGGGCCACTTCGGCGGTGGTTGACGGTGTGGCCACGGCCTCCGGGATCAGCAGGTAGTGCGAGGCATCGTGCGCCATTTTACGGCGGTCGATTTCCCGGATGCTGATACCGGTGGTGCCCAGGGCACTGATTGCGGTTGCGGCTGACTCTGCTGTGACTGACATACGATCCTGATCCAAGACATCGGCGGGTAATTGTCTCCCGAACTAAATCTAGGCCCGCGAGACGCCTTCGGCGAAATGGTCAGGCCACACCGGGCGGTGCAGCCTCGAGATAGTGCAGAACGGCCAGGACCCGCCGGTGGTCCGCAGTTGCGGGAAGCAGGTCCAGCTTGCCGAATATCGACGTGATGTGCTTCTCCACCGCGCCGGCGGAGAGGAACAGTTCAGCACAGATCCCGGCGTTTGTCCGTCCCTGGGCCATTAGCTCCAGCACTTCCTGTTCCCGGAGTGTCAGTGATGCGAGTCCGGCGGGTTTCCGGGCCCCCATCAGAGCGCGGACCACCTCGGGGTCCAGCACGGTTTCACCGGCACGGATGCGTTCCAGGGCCTGGAGGAAAGCGCCGACGTCGGCCACCCGGTCCTTGAGGAGGTAACCGGTGCCGCTGGGCTGGCCGGCGAAAAGCTGCGTGGCATAGCGGGTCTCCACGTACTGGGAAAGCAGCAGGACGCCGACCTCCGGGCGGGTTTCGCGGAGCAGCAGCGCAGCGCGGATCCCTTCGCTGGTGTGGGTGGGCGGCATCCGGTTGTCCAGGATCACGACGTCCGGATCCGCGGTTTCCAGTGCTGTGAACAATTCCTCGGCGGTGCCGGCGGCAGCGAGGACCTGGTGGCCCCGCCCGCTGAGCAGTTCCACCAGGCCTTCGCGCAGCAGCGCGGAATCCTCGGCTATCGCAATCTTCATGCCTGAAGCTTGCACCATGGTTCCGCGCTCGGGAACCGTCCCGGGGGACGTTGCCGGGGGAGCCGTCACGAGAGCGGCAGCCGGACGGTGGCGGTGGTGGGTCCGCCCAGCGGCGACGAGACGGCCAGGACGCCGTCGACGGTCCGCACCCGTTCTGCGAGTCCGGCCAAGCCGGTGCCCGCTGCGGGATTGGCGCCGCCGACCCCGTCATCCACGACCTCCAGGAGGAGGTGGTTGTCCTCGCCGGCCACGCAGATGCGCAGCTGTGTCCCGCGTGAATGCTTCACGGCGTTGGTCACCAGTTCCGCGGCACAGTAGTAGGCGATCGCTTCAACCGCCGGGGCCGGGCGGACCTGCAGCCGGTAGGTGAGTTCCACGGGCAAGGGTGCTGTGGCAGCCAGGGATTCCAGTGCTGCGTCGAGTCCGTCGCTCAGGACCGGCGGCCGGATGCCGCGGGCGATTCCGCGCAGGTCCGCGAGGGCGTCCTTGGCCGTACCGTGGGCGCTGTCCAGGAGGTGCTGCAGGTCTTCGTTCGTCTCCTCGGCGGACAGCCGGTCCCGGGCATCGCCGAGTTTCATGGCGATCGCGACCAGCTGCGCCTGGGTACCGTCATGGAGGTCGCGCTCGATCTGGGCCAGCCGCGCATCGGCGGTGTTGACCGAGCTGCTCCGGCTGGCTTCCAAATCCTGCACCCGGCGCTGGGCTGCCGTGGGGCCGAGCAGGGCAGCTGAGAGGACTGCCTGCAGCCGGGCGGAACCGTTGTTGACGGCGGGCCAGAGGATAAAGGTCAGAAGGACGCCGGCCGCTGCGTAGGCAGCCTGCCACCAGAATCCATCCAGGAATACGTCGGGGGCGATCATGGTGCCGCGGTGCCAGGTACCGTCCGAGGCCTGCATGGGCGGAAGCCACTGGGACCAGTACCAGTGGGTCATGCAGCCCAGACCCGTGACGAGGAAGGTGATGCTGAGTATTGCTGCGGTGGTGGCGGTCACGAAGCTGACCGCCATATGCGCGATCGCCCTCCACCCGGCGGTGTCAGCAAGGCCGGACCGCAGATAGCCGAAGAACCCCGGTCGGGGAGTGAACGGCGGCGGGGCCTCGATGTTCCGGTGCAGCAGGGCTGAGGTGAGGGACCGGTTGACCGTTCCCCAGTACCTCGCTGCGACGACCATCGCCGCCGGAACGATCAGCCCCACGACCGTGACAAGCAGGGTGGACCCCAGCACCACGGTGCTCACCGCGTAGGCCAGCGCCAGGGGTGCCAGCAGGAGGGTAACGGCGTGGTAGCCGAACGCCCGCCAGGTGGTGCTGCGGAAAAACGCCGGCCGGCGGATCGGGGCCGGGTCCGCTGAAGCTGCCAGCGGCTGCGCTGCGGCGCCGGGTTCGGGGAGATAGGTGTTGGTCATGGCTCCAGCTTGCTACGTCGAAACGTGCGTAGCCATGGGGATTTCCCCCGGTTTTTCGGGGAGGGTCCCCCTGGAGCCGTGAAGGGCGGTCCTCGGGTTACCCGAGGCTCTGGTCCTGGGACTCCGCCGGCGGGATTTGAGCGTAGAACCACGTGATGTGCTCACGCAGCCTGTCGGCGGCCAGCGCGCCATCGCGGTCTGCGACGGCGTCGAAAATACCGTGGTGCTGTTGCCGCAGGGCTGTGAGGATGCGCGGCCAGTCGTCGAAGTTGTCCATGGCTTCCTTCACGTAGCCGCGGATGGCTCCGCTGAGCGAGTCCATCATGGTCTCGATGACTGAGTTGCCGGCCAGTGAGCTGAGCTCAACATGGAACCGGGCATCCAGGGTGTGGAAGGTGTCCCGGTCCAGGTCCGGGCGGTCCATGGCCTCCAGCAGGGAACCGGCCCGTGCCAGTGCTTCCTGTTTTTCCGCAGTATCCGGGGAAGTGGCGGCGGCCTGGGCGGCCCACGTTTCCAGCAGCACCCGGGTTTCCACAATGTCCGCGACCGAAAGCCGGCTGCTGGCCATGTGCAGGCGCAGTGCCGACGAAAGCCCGGCGGAGGGCTCGGAGACGATGATGGCGCCTGACTTCGGGCCCGACCCGGAGGAGCTGCGCAGCACGCCCATGGCATCCAGGATCCGGATGCCTTCCCGGACGGAGGCCCGGGAGATGCCGTAGGTCTCTGCGAGGGTGCGTTCCCCCGGAAGCTGGTCGCCGAGCTTGATGGCACCCGAGCGCAGGTCCGCTTCGATGTTCTCCAGCAGCAGGTCGTAGCTGCGGCGGGGCGGCAGGGGGCTGGATTCCGTAAGAGTCACGTCAATATCCTTACATGTCCGCAGGCCCGGATCGGGGTGCCTGCGCAAAGGGCGCGGCGGGAGGTGTCCTGCGTTTTAACGCGCTGGGAGGCGTGCCTGCAGCGGCACGCCTCCCAGGGCATTCGAGCAGGACCGGTTCCCTACGGCAGCATCCAGCCGAGCACCGGCGTGGACTGCAGGAAGACCAGGGTGCAGAGCACCAGCAGCAGTGCAACGCTCCAGCCGATCACCTTGCGCAGCAGCACCGATTCCTGGCCGTCCAGCTTCACGGCCGTCACGGCGATGGCCAGGTTCTGCGGGCTGATCAGCTTGCCGACCACGCCGCCGGTGGTGTTGGCGGCCACCAGGAGGTTCGGATCGATGCCGGCTTCCAGGCCGGCGGTCTGCTGCAGGCGGGCGAACAGCGCGTTGGCGGAGGTGTCCGAACCCGTCACGGCGGTGCCTACCCAGCCCAGTACGGGGGAGAGGAACGCAAAGAATGCGCCGGTGCCGGCCAGCCAGGTGCCGATCGAGACAGTCTGCCCGGAGAAGTTCATGACGTAGGCCAGGGACAGGACCGAAAGGATGGTCAGTCCGGCCCAGCGCATGTTCCAGACGGTCCGGCCGATTTCCGCCACGCCGTTGCCTACGGTCATCCGGTAGCGGCCGCCGTCGTCGTACTTGGAGTAGACGAAGGAGACGATCAGGCCGGTGATGAGCAGCAGCGTGCCCGGGGTGGACAGCCAGTTGAACGTGTAGATGGTCGAAGACACGGGTTCGCCGGCTGCATCAACCAGCCGCTCGTGCAGGACCGGCCACGGGACCTTGATGTCCGTGGAGGCCAGGAATGCGGGGATGTCCACACCGATCTTCCACAGCTTGGCGATGCCGAAGATGAAGATCACCAGGAAGTACGGGAACAGTGCCAGCCAGGTGCGGGACACCGTCAGCGAGTTTTCGTCGCGGACGGCAACGGAACCGCCGGCCGAGCCGGGCTTCTGGCTGCCGGCGGCGGCCATTTCCGAAAGACCCATGCGCACACGCGCACCTTCGATGCCGCGCGGCTGCCAGAAACGCAGGAAGACGACGGCCGCACCCAGGCCGGCAAGCGCGGCCACGATGTCGGTGAGTTCGTAGGAGAAGAACGTGGAGCACAGCACCTGCGCGCCGGAGAAGGCGACTCCGGTGACGAGGGCCGCCGGCCAGGTTTCCTTCACGCCGCGGAAGCCGTCCAGGATGAAGATGAGGATCAGCGGAACGATGACGGCCAGGAGCGGAGCCTGGCGGCCGACGACGGCGCCCAGGTGGTCCGCGTCGAGTCCGGTGAGATTGGCGGCCGTGGTGATCGGGATGGCCATGGCGCCGAAGGCAACCGGGGCAGTGTTGGCCACCAGGACAGCTGCTGCGGCCTTCATTGGCTTCAGGCCAAGTGCCACGAGCATGGTTGCGGTGATGGCCACTGGGGCGCCGAAACCGGCCAGGGCCTCGAGGAGTCCGCCGAAGCAGAACGCCACCAGGATCGCCTGGATGCGGACGTCGCCGCCGCCGATGGCGTCAAAAACCCTGCGCAGGTCCTCAAACCGTCCGCTGACAACAGTGATCTGGTACAGCCAGATGGCCATGATGACGATCCAGACCACCGGGAACGCGCCGAAGACGGCGCCCTGTGTCGCGGAGAGCAGGGCCAGTCCGGCGGGCATCTTGAACGCCCAAATGGCGACGGCGATGGCCACGAGGAGCGAGATGCCGCCGGCAAAGTGCGCCTTGACTTTCAGGAACGCGAGAAGGACGAAGAAGGTGAGCAGGGGAATAAGCGCCACGATGGCGGAAACGGCAACGCTGCCGAATACCGGATCAGTGGTGGCGGTGAAGTGATCCACAGGGGACCTCCGGGCTGGACGAAATGGGGGACGGGGTGGTCAGACCACTATGGTCAGACCAAGGAATACTACCCCATTTTCCGTCCGTACCTGTGATCGCAGTCACCGCTAGGGGGTAGGGTCTCTGGATGTGTCGGGGGCAACGTGATCTACTATGGTCAGACCACATGACCCCGGGGTTCTCCCCGTCGAGAGGCAGCCATGAGAATCGCACTATTCGCCACCTGCATCGTGGATGCCATGTATCCGCGGACAGCCCGGGCCACCGTGGCCATCCTTGAGCGGCTGGGCCACCAGGTCGTCTTCCCCGCTGGCCAGGCGTGCTGCGGCCAGATGCACGTCAATTCCGGCTACCTGCCCGAGGCCGTGCCGGTGGTCCGCAACCATGTGGCGGCCTTCAATCCCGCGGACTACGACGTCGCCGTCGCGCCTTCCGGTTCCTGCGTCGGGTCCGTGAAGCACCAGCATCCGATGGTCGCCCGTTCTGCCGGGGACAAGGAACTCGAGGCCCAGGCCGAAGCCGTTGGAGCCAAGACCTACGAACTCTCCGAACTGCTGACCGACGTCCTGGGCGTCACCAACGCGGCCGAGCAGCTCGGCTCCTGGTTCCCGCACACCATCACCTACCACCCGAGCTGCCACGGCATGCGCCTGCTGCGCCTGGGCGACCGCCAGCTGAACCTGCTCTCCAGCGTCGGCGGAATCGAAGTGGCGGAGCTTCCCCAGGCGGACCAGTGCTGCGGGTTCGGCGGAACGTTCTCGCTGAAGAATGCCGACGTCTCCTCGGCGATGCTCGCGGACAAGGCTGCCAACATCAAAGCCACCGGCGCCTCGCTCTGTTCCGGCGGGGACGCGTCCTGCCTGCTGCACATCGGCGGCGGACTTTCCCGCGAAGGCAGTGATGTGACCACGCTGCACTTCGCTGAAATCCTGGCCAGTACCCGGGAGAATCCGATATCCGTCACCGGCGACGTCCTGGTCAGCGGAAAGGCTGCACGATGAGCACTTACCTGGGCATGCCCATGCTTCCCGCCTACGGCCGGGGGAACCTGAATGCCGTCGAATCCTTCCCCTCCGCGGCCCGGAAGGAACTGGCCAACGAACAGCTCCGCGCCAATCTGGGCCACGCCACCCACACCATCCGGGACAAGCGGCTGCGGGTTGTGGGGGAACTGCCGGACTGGGAGGACCTGCGGGATGCCGGCAGTGCCGTCAAGGAATCCGTCATGGCCCGGCTGCCTGAGCTGCTGGAGCAGTTCGAAGCCAACTTCACTGCGCGCGGCGGCGTGATCCACTGGGCACGCGACGCCGATGAAGCCAACGAGATTGTCCGCGACCTGATCCGTGCCGAGGGCGTGGACGAGGTCGTGAAGGTCAAGTCGATGGCCACGCAGGAAATTGGCCTGAACGAATACCTCGAAGAGCAGGGCATCGCCGCGTACGAGACCGACCTCGCGGAACTGATTGTCCAGCTCGACCATGACAAGCCAAGCCACATCCTGGTCCCGGCCATCCACAAGAACCGCACCCAGGTGCGGGACATCTTCCTGCGCGAAATGCCGGGAGTTGACCCGGAGCTCACCAATGAGCCGGCCAAGCTGGCCGAGGCCGCGCGGTCCCACCTGCGGCGGAAATTCCTGTCCGCCAAGGTGGCAGTCTCCGGCGCCAACTTCGCCATCGCCGACGCAGGGACGCTCGCCGTCGTCGAATCCGAAGGCAACGGGCGCATGTGCCTGACGCTGCCGGAAACGCTGATCACCGTGATGGGGGTGGAGAAGCTGCTTCCGACGTGGCAGGACCTGGAAGTCTTCATGCAGCTGCTGCCGCGGTCCTCCACCGGTGAGCGGATGAATCCCTACACCTCGCTCTGGACCGGCGTCACCGAGGGCGACGGACCGCAGAACGTGCACCTGGTGCTGGTGGACAACGGGCGCAGTGCTGCGCTGGCGGATGAGATGGGCCGTTCGGCACTGCACTGCATCCGCTGCAGCGCCTGCATGAACGTCTGTCCGGTTTACGAGCGGACCGGCGGCCACGCGTACGGTTCCACCTACCCGGGGCCGATCGGTGCCATCCTCTCGCCGCTGATGACCGGCATTAAGTCCGAGGAAAACAACTCGCTGCCGTATGCTTCCTCGCTGTGCGGTGCGTGCTACGACGCCTGCCCGGTGAAGATCAACATTCCGGAGATCCTGGTGCACCTGCGCTCGGTGGACGTTGACAGCAAACGCGGCAAGAAGGTGCCCACCCAGATGGACCTGCTGATGAAGGGTGCCTCCTGGGCGTTCTCCCGCGGCCGCAACCTGGGACTGCTGGAAAAGGGCCTGCCGCTGGGCAAGCTCGCCGCCGGCCGGAAGCACAAGATCACCAAGCTGCCCGGCATCGCCGCCGGCTGGACCCAGAGCCGGGACATTCCGGCACCTCCCGCCCAGTCCTTCCGGGACTGGTGGGCGAAAGAACACGAGGCTCCGTCAGCGGACGCAGCACAGAGGGAGAAGCAGGCATGAGCGCTCGCGAAGAGATCCTGGAACGGCTCCGCGGTGCGCTGAAGGATGCACCGGTGGTCCCCGAGGTGCCGCGTACCTACCGCACCGCCGTCGACGCGCCCGAGGAGGAACGCATCAGCGTGCTGGTGGACCGGCTGAAGGATTACAAGGCGGGCGTCACCGTGGTGGACGAGGCCGGTGTTGGTCCCCGGATCGCAGAACTGCTCGACGGCGCCGCCAGTTACGTGGTGCCTGCCGGCATTGAGGAAGCCTGGCTGGCTGATGCAGAGGCGGCCGGACCGGGACGGCGGCGCACTGACTCCCGCACCGAGCCGCTGAGCGTTGCCGCACTGGACGCCACGTCTGCCGTGGTCACCGGCAGCGCAGTGTCCGTGGCGGAAACCGGAACCATCATCCTGGACGGCAGCGATGGCATGGGCCGGCGCGCCATCTCCCTGATCCCGGACCACCACGTGTGTGTTGTCCGGGCCTCGGATATCACCATGATCCTGCCTGAGGCACTTCGGCGCCTGGACGGCACCCGGCCGCTGACCTGGATCAGCGGGCCGAGCGCCACCAGCGATATTGAGCTTGAACGAGTTGAGGGCGTACACGGTCCGCGCACCCTGGATGTGATCATCGTCCGCAGCGCTTAGCGGCCGGGCACAGGGCGAACGGTCAGGAACCGGTGTAACCGGTGCGCCAGCCGCCCTTGTAGTCCTTGCGCACGGTCTCGGAATACGGCACCGGGCTGACCACGGCACGCACTTCCAGCTGGCGGTGCGGCTCCACCGTGGTCTTGGCGGTGCCGCCGTCCGGCTCGCCCCAGACCACGCGCAGTTCGCTGCCCTCCGGAACATCCGGGTTCACCGTTGCCAGGGAGAGCCCGCGGCGCTCATTCGCGGAGTAGCCCGTGAACATTGAAACGCCCACCACGTTGCCGTCGGCGTCAATCACCGAGTCGTAGTTCGAGGATCCGTAGTTGGCCAGCGGCAGGTCGAAGGACTTGTACGGCGTCTGCTCCGTGTCCAGCTGGGACGTGAAGATCCGCCCCAGGTCTTCGGCGTTCCAGGCGAGTGTCACCTTGCGGCGCTGTGCGGCCGGGTCCATGGCTTCGAGTGCCTCGCGGCCAATGAAATCGTGGTCGAACTTCACGAAGGATCCGTAGCCCAGCTCCCAGGGAGTGAGGTAGTAGTCCTCGATGTTCTCCGAGACAAAACTGCCGGCGACGGCGTTGGTCGCCTCGTAGCTGTCCGCACCCAGCCATTCGCGGTACGGACGCAGCCGTTCGTCGGTGTAGATGGCCGGCAGCGGGGAGGGGATCCACCCGGATTCGAGGGTGTTGGACGGGTACGCCCGGGCGCCCACTGCGGCCATGCCGAACTCGGCGCCGGCCTCCATCAGCGCATCCCGGACCTTGTCATAGGAGGCGTAGTCGCCCCAGATCTCAAGCCCGGGTGCGCCGGCCATGCCGTGCCGGAGCGTGCGTACCTGCTCGCCGGCAATGTTCATGGTGTCCATGTTGAAGAATTTGAGCTGCTCCAGTGACCCGCCGTTGACCTTCTCGATGATGGACCAGGCGTTGGGTCCCTGGATCTGGAACCGCCAGTAGCGCCGGCTCACGGGTTTGCCCATGGGGCGCGAGGGCGAGCGGCGGTCCGCCTCGATCTCCAGGTTGTAGCCGCCGGTTTCGGCGTTGAACAGCAGCCAGTTGGCGGCGGGCGCCCGGCCGACGTAGACGTATTCGTCCTCGTCCTGGTGGAAGAGAATGCCGTCGCCGATCACGTGACCGGACGGCGTCGTCGGGACATACTGCTTGGCCTTGTTGACCGGAAAGTTCGCCACGCTGTTGATGGCCGTGTCCGAGATCAGCTTGAGTGCGTCAGGGCCCTTGAGGAATACGTTGTCCATATGGTGCGACTGGTCGAACAGGACGGCGGTCTCGCGCCAGGCGCGCTGCTCACTGCGCCAGTTCGTGAATTCGGGCGCGACGACGGGGTAGATATATGCGCCGATCTGCGAGTTGCGCAGGTGGTCGACGACTCCCTGGGACGCATCCAGGACTTCCTGCAGATTCTTTGGTGCCACGGTGAACCTCTGTTTCTGTGGGACGGGGATCCGGACTGCTCCGGTGCGCCGACCCTATATCTATACGGATAGGTATGTCGAGACCCCGCTGCCGGCATGCTGGCCATTGCCTAACCGGATGGATAATGTGTGCTGTGTCACATCCCCTGGCGCGTCAGTTCGCGCCTAATCGAGGAGATCACATGAAAAAACTGCTCGCAGCAGCGGCAATGACGGCGCTGCTCGGCCTGACGGCGTGCGGATCCGGTTCGCTCTCTGATTCCGAGGAGACGGAAGCCTCCGGGGCCGCGGCGGAAGGGACAACCGCCATCGAGGTCGGTGTCATCCCCATCGTCGATGTTGCACCGATCTACCTCGGCGTGGACGAAGGGCTTTTCGAAGACGAGGGCCTGGACGTCACCCTGACCTTGGCGCAGGGCGGCGCTGCCATTGTTCCCGCCGTGACATCCGGCCAGATGGACTTTGGCTTCTCCAACATCACGTCCATGATCGTCGGCCGCTCGAAGGGACTGCCTGTGCACATGGTCGCGGCAGGACCGTCCTCCACTGGAAATACGGAGGAGGACTTCGCAGCCGTCATGAGCATGCCGGAGAGCGGCATCAAGACCACGGCGGATCTGGCGGGCAAGAAAATCGGCGTGAACACGCTGAACAACATTTCAGATTCGACCATCTCCGAGGCCGTCAAGGAAGCCGGCGGGGACTACGAGAGCATCGAGTTCGTCGAGATTCCGTTCCCGGAGCTCGCCGGCCAGCTCGCGGCCGGAACCGTGGACGCGATTGCCGCCGTCGAGCCCTTCGTCACCATTGCCGAAGCCGAAGGTGCCGTGCCCGTGTTTTCCAACTACGCCGAACCGGTGGATGACCTGACCGTGGCGGTGTACTTCGCCTCCGACCAGTACGCCCAGGAAAATCCGGAGATTGTCGAGAAGTTCGTCCGTGCCATCAAGGCCTCGCAGGAGTTCGCGGAGCAGAACCCGGACAAGGTCCGCGCGATCCTTCCCACGTACACCTCGCTGAAGCCGGAAGTCATTGAACAGCTGACCCTGCCGAAGTACGGCACCGAGGTGAACCGTGCTTCCGTCGAGGAGGTTGCGCAGATTTCCCTGGACCGCGGACTGGTCGAGGAGATCCCGAACATGGATGAGCTGCTGCCGGCCAACTAGTTTCCCGGCAGTGCAACTAATTTCCCGGCAGTGTCCGGGACTTTCGGGGTTAGTTAGGCTCCCTGGAAGTCCCGGACCCACTCCGCGGTGGCCCGCAGGCCGCCAAAGGTATAGAAGTGCAGCTGGACCACTCCGTGGCGTGCCGGATCATACGCCGCATCCAGGTCGTGGATGAAGCGGTCCGGTCCGGCAGTACCCAGCAGGTTGGCCAGGGAGAACCCGTACTTTTGGGCGATTCCGGCGGAGGTGCCGACACCAAACCGCCGGGCATAGCCCAGGAGCCGCTTGATGCCTGCCGGGCCCGGAACACCGATCCGGACGGGCGCCTCGATCCCGCGGCCGCGCAGTTCTTCCAGCCAGGCCAGGACAGGCGCGGTGTCAAAGCCGAACTGGGTGATGATCGAGGCCTCGAGCCCCTGGTCAGCCAGGGACGCGAGCTTGCCTTCGAGCGAGGACCACAGAGTTGGAGTTCCAATGTCGGGGTGGCCTTCCGGATATCCCGCGATGCTGACGTGCCGGGCACCGAACGCCGCGGGAAGCCCCGAAGCGATGACGGCCAGGGAGTCCTCGTACGGACCCATGGGCTCGGCAGGATCACCGGCCACCACGAACACATTCTCCACCGTCCCCGCCTCAGCCAGGGCGCCCAGGAACTTCTCCAGCTCGGCTGCGGAGCCGAGCCGGCGGGCGGAGATGTGCGGGACGGGGACGTGTCCGGCGGCCTTCACCGCAGCGGCCGCCGCCAGGCGCATGGGCAGATCCTCGTTGCCGAGGAACGTGACGTTGACCCGGGTGCCCGGAGGCAGCACATCCTGGGCCTCATGCAGTGCCGGGATGTCCTTGCCGGTCATCTCCACGGAAAAACCGGACAGCAGGCGGCTCGGGGCCGGATCCAGTGCGCTCATGCGGAACACCCTAGCCAGCCCGGGTGCCAGGTGTCCACGAATCGACTAGAACCGGGAAGAACTGCCGGATCCGCTGAAGCTGCCGCCGCTGGCGCCATAGCCGCTGGCGGACCCGGACGCAGCACTCCGGGCCGACTCGATGCTGCTGCTGCCGGAGGAAACGCCGGAGCTGAACGCGCTGACGGTCCAGAGGTAATTCGGGTAGGCCGTATCCAGGATGCTGGGCCGGTATCCGTCCCGGTAGCGGCGGGGACGGTCGCGGGACTCCTCCAGCGCCTCCCGCATGAGCTCGCGTTCAGCGTCATCCTCTGCTGCCTCAGCGATCACCGTCTCGGCGTGGTTCTTCAGCAGCACAGCCAGTTCGCTGCCGGCGTCGTGCAGGACGTCCAGGGCCTGTTCGGGAGTGAGGGACTCCTCTGCCAGGCCGGCTGCAGCAGCCTGGAGCCGGCGGCGGCAGTGGGTCCGGAACGCCAGGAGCGCAGCGGCCGTGGCGGAGTCCTTCCCGGTTTTGTCCTCTAAGAGCTCGTCAAGTTTGTCCAGTTCCTCCAGCAGCGGCGCTACCTGCCGGTCCCAGGCAGCCTCCCAGCCAGGGGCCATATTCAGCAGGGTGTTCGTATCGGCAATGACGTCGTCAATGCCGTCAAGGGCAGCGGAGAGTTCGGCGAATTCCTCCACCGGTTTGGTGCTGCCGCGGCGGCGCAGGTCTTTTTCCGACAGGGCGCGGACCTGGTTTCCCAGCTCAGTGGCGGTGTTGTAGCGCGCCATGAAGGTGCGATATTCCTCCAGTACCCGTGCGCCGTAGGTGGAGCTGTCCGGGATGGTCCGGGCGTTGACCTCGGTAGCGTCCAGGTCCATGCTCACGCTGGAGTAGGAGCGCTCGGCCGCGGCGATCAGTTTCCGGTTGGCTGCCAGCCGCTTCCGCCGCGTCGTGATGACCGCCAACCAGACAGCTGCCGCCACGAGCACGATTCCTCCGGCCAGGACCCAGAGGGCAGGGTTCAGGTACCAGGGCCGGTTAATCAGCTTCGCAGCTTCCTCCACGCCGGCAAGAGTGCCGTCCGTCCACTGGGCGTCGGCGAAGTACTCGCCCGCTTCCTCCCGGATGTCCTCGGCTGCTCCACTGTCCACTTTCCGGTCTTCGCCGAAGTACGTTCCGATCCACCGGCCCTCGGGGTCCAGGGAGAAGATGAACAAACCATCCGCCCATTTCTGCCCGTCGGCACTGATCCACTCCGGATGCTCTTCCCGGGCGTAACGGAGCGTTTCCTCATTCATGAACGTGTCGCCGTCGTCGAACTCCCGTCCCGGCTCACTGCGGAAGGTGTAGATCGCCACTGTCGTTGGGTCGCGGAACTGGACCCCTTCGAGGGCGGGCAGGAGCGTGTTGAGGTCGAGGACTCCGGCGGTGTCATCCACCACGATGTCATCCGGTTCGACGGCGGCGGCCGGCGAAGCGGGCACCGCGAACGCCAGCAGCATGGTCAGGGCGAGCAGCAGGAAACGGCGCATGGGTCCTCACAGAAGGTCGGTTACGTGGACGGCCGGGGGAGGGTTCCGGCCGCCGGGCGTGCGCTGGACATGCCGGAAAGTATGCCATCCTGCCCCACCACCGACACCAGGAACGTCTGGGTCTCATCCAGGACGGCACCGGCTTCGGGGCGGGAAAACTGGAACTGCGCCTCGTGCGGCAGGGCCGGCGAGAGGCCGGGCCAGAACCTGCGCGTCACGGGGACGCCCAGGGATTCCAGGCGGTTGGCGAAGGGAACGGACTGCGTGAGGGTGAGGCCGTCGCCGTTGCCGCCGGAGATAAAGGCTGGCGGAAAGTCCGGCGTGGCATGCTCCAGGACGGACATGTGGTCCGCGGCGGCAGTGCGGGCGAAGTCCCGGGTGCCGGTGTAAGCCCAGAGTGCCGTGCGGAAGCCCCATCCCAGGATTCCGGTCAACTCGGACATGGCCTTCAAGTCGTAGACACCGCAGTGCAGCACCGCACCGCGCAGGTGCTTTCGGGGCAGGGTGGGGGAGAACCCCAGGGCAGCAGCGTACTCAGGGGCGGAAACAGCCGCAGTCAGCTGGGCAGCGAGCTGGGCGCCGGCGGAGTCACCGGCAATGACCACACGCCTCATATCCAGCCCGTACTGGCCGGCGTGCTCCTCCAGGAAGCGAAGCGCGGAATCGAGCTGGTTCAGTGCCACGGGATAGCGGGCACCCGGGGCAACGGAATAGTCGACGCCGACGGCGGCGAAGCCCCGGCCCGCCAGCATCCTCAGGTAGGGGGCGACGTCGCGGCGGGAACCGGAAATCCACGCCCCGCCGTGGATCCAGAAAACCACAGGGACAAGTCCCGTCCGATCGGGCGGAAGGTAGAGGTCCAGGCGCCGGGTGCCGCCGTCGGCCTGGTACTTCAGTGCCCGGTGTTCGGTGACTTCCGGGGCATAAGGCGCCATTTGCGCCACCAGCTGCTGTGCGCCGCGGTAGAAGACTCCCCGGATCAGCAGGGCCGCCGGCCAGGGAGAGAGCAGCAGCGCCGCCGATGCTGCAGCGGCCAACGGGAAGGGCCACAGTCGGCGGGCGCGGGGCATAGGCACCTCTCCAGCGTAGTTGAGCGGGACTTCCGGCAGCATTTTCCGGGGAAATGTGTCGCGGATCATATACAATCCGAGAGAGCCGCCAAGGAGCGGGCCAGCGTTTTCCCCGAAAGTGGTGCAGTTACGTGCTCGACAAGGAAACCATAGAGAAGATCGCCGATGAACTGGTGCAGGCAAGTGCCAGCCGCACTCCGGTGCCCCGGCTGACCACACGGTACCCGGACATGACCGTGGAGGACTCCTACGCCGTACAGGGAGTCTGGAGCCGGCGCATGCAGGAGGGCGGGCGCAAGCTGGTGGGCCGCAAGATCGGCCTGACGTCAAAGGCGATGCAGGCAGCCACCGGCATCACCGAGCCCGACTACGGCGTCATCTTCGACAACATGGTCCTGGAAAACGGCTGCACCGTGAAGTGGGATGCCTATACGCATCCCCGGATCGAGGTGGAACTGGCGTTTGTGCTGGGCAAACCGCTTTCCGGCCCCAACTGCTCCATCTTCGACGTGCTGGACGCCACCGAGTATGTGGTTCCTGCCCTGGAGATCCTGGACTCCCGCATTGAAATGGAAGGCCGGACGATCGTGGATACGATCTCCGACAACGCCGCGATGGGCGCGATGGTGGTGGGTGGACGCCCGGTCAAGGTTGACGACGTCGACCTGCGCTGGGTCGCTGCGCTGCTCTACAAGAACCAGACCATCGAGGAGACCGGCGTCGCCGCAGGCGTGCTGAACCATCCCGCCGCGGGTGTCTATTGGCTTGCCAACAAGCTTGCGGCCCACGGAACCACCCTCGAAGCCGGAGAGATCATCCTCGCCGGGTCCTTCACACGGCCCATGTGGGTCCACAAGGGAGATACCGTCCATGCCGACTACGGACAGCTGGGGTCGGTGACATGCCGTTTCGAGTAGGACTTCCCGCCCCGTTCAAGGAAGGACTGGGCTCCGGCCGCGCCCGCGTGGGCATGTGGGCCTGCACCGGCAACCCGCTGGTGACCGAGATCTGCGCCGGTTCCGGGCTCGACTGGCTGCTGATCGACGGCGAGCACAGCACCAACAGCCTGGAATCGATCAGTGTCCAGCTGCAGGTGGCCGCCGGGTACCCGATCCAGCCGGTAGTGCGGCTGCCGGCCAATGACACGGTGCTCATCAAGCAGTACCTGGACCTCGGGGCACAGAACCTGCTGATCCCGATGGTGGACGACGCCGGCCAGGCAGCCGCCGCCGTCGCCTCCGTCCGCTATCCGCCCCACGGGGTGCGGGGTGTGGGCAGCGCGCGGGCCCGGGCTGCGCGCTGGAACCGGGTGGAGGGTTACCTGGGCCGCGCCGATGAAACGATCACCCTGCTGGTCCAGGTGGAGACTGCGCGGGCCGTTGCAAACGTCGCTGAGATCGCCGGGACCGATGGCGTGGACGGGATCTTCATCGGCCCCTCGGACCTGGCGGCCTCCATGGGCTACCTCGGCCAGCAGGAGCATCCGGAGGTGGTGGCAGCCGTCGAGCGATGCATCGCCGTGGCGAAGGACCTGGGTGTTCCGGTCGGCGTGAACGCCTTCGCGGAGGCCACCGCGCGGAGGTACCTCGATGCCGGCGTCGACTTCATCCTGGTCGGAGCCGACGTCGCACTCCTTGCCCGCGCCTCAGAGGCGCTGGCGGCGAAATACCTTCCTTCCGATGAGGACGGCGCCGCCCCCGCCAGCTACTAGCGGCGGCTAGATCAGCATTGCCGAGCGGACAGATTCGGCGGCGCCGCTCCCGCCGGCGCCGGAGGAACTGACCCGGCCGGCGGCGAGCACGGAATAGGCATGGGCTGCCTGCAGGGCAAAGCCGATGTGCTGTTCCACCAGCAGGACGTGCATCCCGGGCCGGGCCGCCAGGTTCATGATGGTCTGCTCGATTTCGGCAACCACGTTGGGCTGAATCCCTTCCGTCGGTTCGTCCAGGATCAGCAGCGAAGGTTCGGTGATCAGCGCCCGGGCAATGGCGAGCTGCTGGCGCTGGCCGCCCGAAAGCAGCCCGGCCTGCCGGGAAAGCAGCGGCTTCAGGGCCTGGAACATGTCCAGCGCTTCGTCCAGCAGGGCCGCACCGCGCTTGCGCCCGTCCGCCACGAGGCGCAGGTTCTCCAGCGTGGTCAGCGGCCCGAAGGACTGCTGGCCCTGCGGAACATAGGCCAACCCGCGTGCCACGCGCTGGTGCGGGGGCAGCCGGGAAATGTCCTCGCCGTTAAAAAGGATGGATCCCGCTGACGGTTTAATGATGCCGACGACTGCGCGCACCAAGGTGGTCTTGCCCGCACCGTTGTGGCCGAGCACAGCTGCCACGGATTCGTCCGGGATGGTGAGGCTGACCCCGTGCAGGACTTCGGTGCGTCCGTACCCGGCTTTGAGCTCCTTGACTTCCAGCATCAGTGTCCTTTCGCGGGCGAAGCGCCCAAATAGACTTCCTGTACCCGCGGGTCGGCCTGGACCTCGGCCACGCTGCCCTCGCTGAGGACCCTGCCCCCGGCCAGCACCGTCACCGACGTGGCGTACTCGCGGACAAAGTCCATGTCATGTTCGATCACCAGGGTGATGCGGCTGGCGCCGATGCGGCGCAGCAGCTCGCCGGTCTGCTCACGCTCGTCCTGGCTCATACCGGCGATGGGTTCGTCCAGCAGGAGCAGGTCCGAGTTCTGGACCAGCAGCATGCCGATCTCCAGCCACTGCTTCTGGCCGTGCGCCAGCGTGCCGGCCTGGGCACCGGCAAGGTGTTCCATGCCGATGATTTCCAGCGCCTCTTCGATGGCGGGCTCCACCCCGCGGCGCCGGCGCAGCAGCTGCAGCGGCTTGCGCCCGGAGCCTGCGGCGATGTCCAGGTTCTGCAGTACGGAAAGGTTCTCGAAGACGCTGGCGGTCTGGAAGGTACGGCCAACTCCGAGCTTGGCTATCTGGTGGACCTTCCGGCCAAGGATCTCTGTTCCGGTGTGATTCACGGATCCGGTGGCGGGAACCAGGCCGGTGATGGCGTCGATGATCGTCGTCTTGCCTGCACCGTTCGGGCCAATCAGGAAGCGGAGGTCGCCCTGCGTCACGTCCAGGCTGACGCCGTCGACGGCGGTGAAACCGTCGAATACGACGCGCAGGTCCCGGATTTCCAGGTACTGCGGCCGTCCGCTGCGCCGGCCCCCGGGCTGGGGTTCGCCCTCGGGAAGCAGCGGCTGGGTGGTCGCCTGGGGCGCTGGTGCTGTCTTCATGCGCGGAGCTCCAATGGGGTAGCCGGCGTGGGAGCCGTGGGCGGTGGTTCATGTGGCGCGGCTGGTGCACCGCCGTCGTTGTTTGCGCGTTTCTGCCGGCGCCGGGCGAAGAGTGCCGGCAGGGAGGCGAGCCCGCCGGGAAGGAAACCGACCACGAGGACAAAAAGCAGGCCCTGGAAGTACACCCAGAAGGACGGGAAGGAGGACGCCAGGGAGGACTGGGCGATGGCAACGCCCAGCGCGCCCAGCACGGGTCCGAGCAGGGTGGCCCGGCCGCCGATCGCGACTCCGATCAGGAAGGCGATCGAGGGGGCGACTCCCACGTCTGCCGGCGAAATGATGCCCACGATAGGCACGAACAGCGCTCCTGCGATCCCCGCCATCACCGCGGCGATGACGTAGATGACGGTCTTGATGGTCGCCGGGTCGTATCCCAGGAACCGGACCCGTTCTTCCTGGTCCCGGACGGCGATGAGCAGTTCCCCGAACCGGCTGTGCATCAGCTGACGGGCCACTGCCACGCAGAGCAGGAGGACGACGGCGGCGAGCAGGTAGAGCATGCGCTTGTTGGCGGGGTCGGAGAGGTCGAAGCCCAGGAAGGAACGGAAACCGCTGAGGCCGTTGGAACCGCCGGTCGTAGCCTGCTGGCCGATCAGCCAGACCGCGAACGCCGCCGCGAGGGCCTGGCTGAGGATAGCGAAGTAGGCACCCTTGACGCGGCGCTTGAAGATCGCCAGGCCCAGGGCCGCCGCCACGAAGCCGGGGATGAGGACCACCGCGAGGAGCGTCACCAGCGGACTGCGGAACGGCTCCCACCAGCCTGGGACGGAGCCGGTCCCGTAAAGGGTCATGAAGTCGGGAACACCGGTGCCCCCGAAAAGCGCGGCGTCGGCGAGTTTCATGTGCATGGCCATGATGTAGGCGCCCAGCCCGAAGAACACGCCCTGTCCCAGCGTGAGCATCCCGCCGCGGCCCCAGGCCAGGCCAATGCCGACGGCGACAATTGCGAAACAGATGAACTTCCCGAAGAGGGAGAGGCTGAACACGGGCAGGACGGCCGGCACCACGCCGAGCAGGAGCACCGCGGCGAGGGCGAAACCGGAGAGGACCCCGGTCCGGGAAGAGAAAAAGGATGTGATCCGGGTAGTAGCTGCCCTCATGCCAGGCTCCTCGTCTTGACGGTGAAAATGCCCTGCGGCCGCAGCTGCAGGAAGATGACCACGGCCACCAGGATCAGGACCTTGCCGATGCTGGCAGTGGTGGAGAACTCGAACACGGACTGCAGGACGCCAAGGGTAAAGGCAGCGATCGCGGCTCCCTTGATCTGGCCGATACCGCCGGCCACGACTACCAGGAACGCGTCCACAATGTAGTTCGGGCCGAGGTAGGGGCTGGTGGAGCCGATCAGTGACACTGCCACGCCGGCGATGCCGGCCAGGCCGGACCCGATGAAGAACGTCAGCTGGTCGGTGCGGCGGGAGGAGATGCCGCTGGATTCGGCCAGGTCCCGGTTGACGACGACGGCACGGATCCGGCGGCCGAGCGGCGTTGTCTTGAGCAGCAGCGCCAGTGCCGCCAGGCAGGCCAGCGCCAGCCCCAGGATGAACAGGCGGGTCAGCGGGATCGGTGCTCCCAGCAGTTCCACGTTGCCCTGCAGCCAGGCCGGAACCCGGACGTCGACGCTGGGGGCGCCGAAGATGTCACGGGCTGCCTGCTGCAGGATCAGTGCGACGCCGAAGGTCACCAGCAGGGTGTCCAGCGGCCGGTGGTACATCCGTTTCAGCAGCAGCCCTTCCAGGGCCAGGCCCATTGTTCCGCCCACCACGAAGGCCACCGGAAGGGAGACCAGCAGGGAGGCACCGGCGTCGGCGATGGCCTTCTGCACCACAAACGCGGTGTACGCGCCTGCCATGATGAATTCGCCGTGCGCCATGTTGATGACGCCCATTTGGCCGAACGTCAGGGACAGGCCCAGGGCGGCGAGCAGAAGCACCGACCCGAGGCTGAGCCCGGCGAACATCTGTCCGATGAGGAGTTCCATTCCGGTGGACCTTTCGCGGGGAATGAGCGGTGATGCAAAGGACGGGACGCGCGGCTGCGGCCCCGCTGGCGAAACAGGCCCGGACCGGAAACCGGGCCGGGCCTGTTTCCGGCTTTAGGAGAGGCCGGCAGCCCAGTCGTAGCTCTCGAGGTACGGGTCCGGTTCCACAGCCTCGGGAGCTTCCCAGACCGTCTCGATCAGCCCGTCGGAGGTGATTTTGCCGATCCGGGGGGTCTTGGTGATGTGGTTGTTATCGCCGTTGACCGTCACGGTGCCTTCAGGCGCTTCGAAACTCACGCCGCCGGCCGCGTCCTGGACCTTGTCCACGTCGAAGGATCCGGCCTTTTCCACCATGGCCTTCCAGAGGTACAGGGAGGTGTAGGCCGCTTCCATCGGGTCACTGGTCACGCGGTCCTGCCCGTACTTTTCCTTGAAGGCCGCAACGAAGGCCTGGTTTTCCGGTGTGTCCAGCGTCTGGTAGTAGTCCCAGGCGGTGAGCTGGCCTTCGACGTTCTCCAGGCCAATGCCGGGAACTTCTTCTTCGGCGATGGACACCGAGACCACGGGCATGGTGTCGGCGCTCAGGCCCACGGAGGTGTACTGGCGGAAGAAGGCCACGTTGGAGTCGCCGTTGAGGGTGTTGAAGACTGCGTCCGCGCCCGAGTCCCGGACCTTGTTGACGATCGTGGAGAACTCAGTGGAACCCAGCGGCGTGTATTCCTCGCCGACGATCTCCATGCCGTGGGCCTCGGCGTAGGCGTTGATGATCTTGTTGGCGGTGCGCGGGAAGACGTAATCGCTGCCGACCAGGAACAGGGTCTTGGTGCCCTGCTCGGCCAGGTAGTCCAGGGCCGGGATGATCTGCTGGTTGGTCGTGGCGCCGGTGTAGAAGATGTTGTCGGAGGACTCCAGGCCCTCGTACTGCACCGGGTAGAAGAGCAGGGCGTCGTTGGATTCAAACACCGGGAGCATCGCCTTGCGGGAGGACGACGTCCAGCCGCCGAAGACTGCCGCGGTGCAGTCCTGCTGGATCAGCTTGGCCGCCCGCTCAGCGAACTTGGTCGGTTCGGACGCGCCGTCTTCGCTGATGACTTCCAGCTGCTTGCCCAGGACGCCGCCGTCGGCATTGATCTCCTCGGCGGCCAGTGACAGGGAATCGAAAACGGTGCTTTCGGAGATTGCCATGGTTCCCGAGAGCGAGTTCAGGAACCCGATCTTGATGCTGTCCCCGGAGGTGTCCACGCAGGACGCGGCACTGCTGCTTACGGTGTCGGCCTCGGATTCGCTGATCTGGGAACCACAGCCGGACATGGTCGCCACCACGGCCGCAGCTGCAAACGGGATCAAAGCTCGTTGGAGCGCAATCGATTTCACGGAGCACCTGTTTCGTTGATGCTGCGCTGTACCAGCAGCGCAGACGGTTGGACGGCTTATGCAGCATCAACCTAGGGGACTCATGTTTCGGGTTCCGGGCGCCCGGGTTTCGGTGTTATTTCGTCTTCGGGCTCCCGTTTCGGCCGCGTTTCCGCAGCTGTTCCCACACCGCCGGCAGGGCAGGAACTGCTAGGGAATCATCCAGCCCAGGACCGGCGTGGACTGCAGGAAGACGATCACGCAGAGCACCAGCAGCAGTCCGACGCTCCAGCCGAAGACTTTTCGGAACAGGACGGATTCCTGCCCGCTCATGTTCACGGCCGCGGCGGCGATGGCCAGGTTCTGCGGCGAAATGAGCTTGCCCATCACGCCGCCGCCGGTATTCGCGGCAACCATGAGCTTGGGGTCCAGCCCGGCAGCGGCGCCGGCGGTCTCCTGCAGTTTGGCGAACAGGGCGTTGGCGGAGGTGTCCGAACCCGTGACGGCCGTGCCGATCCAGCCCAGCACGGGGGAGAGGAAGGCGAAGAACGCGCCCGTCGCCGCCAGCCAGGTGCCGATCGAGATGGTCTGGCCGGAAAAGTTCATGACGTACGCCAGCGCCAGGATCAGCACGATGGTCAGTGCTGCGGACCGCAGCCGCTTGGCAGTCAGCCAGATCTCCTGCACCGCACCGCCAACGGTGAGCTGGTAGCGCCCGCCGTCGTCGAACCGGGAATAGACCGCAGCCACAATCAGGCCGCTGATCAGCAGCAAGGTCCCGGGGCTGACCAGCCACTCGAAGTTGTAGACCGTTGAGGACTGCGGCTGGCCGTTGGCATCCAGCAGTGCCTCATGCAGCCACGGCCAGGGGATCTCGATGTTCGTTTTGGCCAGGGCCGCGGGAACATCGATTCCCAGGGTCCACAGGTTCACGAACCCGAAAATGACGATCACCAGGACGTAGGGAAACAGTGCCATCCAGGCGCGCGACGGCGTCAGGCGGTCGTGGGCAGTGTCCGTCGCCGCGCTGCCGATGTCGGTTTCTCCGCCGCCGGCGGCCGGTGTCCAGCCGCCCGCCCGGGCGGTAGCCAGTTCACCCTGCATGCGGCTCGCCGCTTCGCGCCCGCCGGACGGATGCCAGAACCGCAGGAATGCGACGGCGCCCACCATCGCGACCAGCGAGGCAACGATGTCTGTCAGCTCGTAGGAAAAGTAGTTGGAGCACAGGAACTGCATCACGGAGAAGACGACGCCGGTGAACAGGGCCACCGGCCAGCAGTCCCGCACCCCGCGCCTTCCGTCGAGGATGAAGAGCAGGATCACCGGGATGACGAAGGCCAGCAGCGGGGTCTGGCGGCCGACGACGGCAGCGAGTTCCTCGCCCGAGTAACTGGTCAGGTTCGCAGCAGTCGTGATGGGGATGGCGAGTGCGCCGAAAGCGACCGGAGCTGTATTGGCGATCAGCACGGCGGTGGCCGCGCGGACCGGTGCGATTCCGAGCGCCAGCAGCATGGTCACGGTGATGGCCACGGGTGCACCGAACCCGGCCAGTGCTTCAAGGAGCCCGCCAAAACAGAATGCCACCAGGATGGCCTGGACCCGCAGGTCACCGCCGCCCACGGCGTCGAACACCCGGCGGAGGTCTTCGAACCGGCCGCTGCGCACCGTGACCTCATAGAGCCAGACAGCCATCACGATGATCCACACCACCGGGAACAAGCCGAATGCCGCTCCCTGGGTGCCGGAGAGCAGGGCCAGTCCGGCGGGCATGCCGAACCCGGCGACGGCGATCACCAGTGCCGCCAGCAGTGCGCACGCCCCTGCCACGTAAGCCTTCGCCTTCGCAAAGGCCAGCAGGAGGAAGAAGACAAGCAGTGGAACCAGGGCCAGCAGGGCGGAAAGCGCCACGCTCTGGCCAATGGGATCCGTGGTGGGGGTGAAGCTTTCCATGAGAGCCCTCCATACCCGGGGCTTCCGTTGGCGGCCGGCCGTAAACGGCGGGACCGGCGGGAACGGAGGCAGCCGCGGCAGCGGAACGGAAAAAGCCGGTGTTTCCAGAGTAGGCCGGTGAAGGAAGTTCGGCGGTCCCGCCGGCCGCTTTTAGGGGTGGGCGGACCATTTAGCGGTGCTGCCTGAACTACCAGCCCTTGGCCAGGTACAGGTCCAGATAGGCGCCGCGGTCCACATCCAGGTCCTCCCGGCGTTCCAGGCCGGCGGCCAATGCGGTGCGCTGGGAACCAATATTGTCCACGGATGTATAGGCGACCACAGGCAGGCCGGGCAGCAGCGTTTCCGCCATCCGGACAGCCACGAGTGCACCCTCGGTGGCCAGTCCCTGCCCCCAGACCTCGGGCCGGTAGCGGTAGTAGAGGTTCAGTGCCGGGCGTCCGCGGATAATGCGGTGGGAGACACCGGTGAAGCCGATGAGGTTTTCCGGTTCGGCGGGGTCCACCACCACCCAGACCCCGAAGCCGTGGCGGTACCAGTGCTGCCGGATCTCGTGGAAGGTCCGCGCCGAGGAAGCCCGAGTGACGCTGGCCGGCACCGGGTGGTGGACGTTGGTGCGTGGATCCGTGTGCAGGTCAACGGCGGCTTCTTCATCCTGTGCCAGCGGCCTGCGAAGCAGCAGGCGCTGGGTGCTGACGGGAGACCAGTCCCTGGCATTCTGCTCCAGCATGGGGACAACTGTAGTCCCGCGTGCCCCCTGTGACAGCGTTCCTTCACCGAGATGGCAGAAACTGCTCTTTAGAGGCCCTATTCGGGCAGTTTCTGCCATCTCGTGGGATTAGGAGGGGAGGGCGCGGAGCTCGCGGTGGTGCCGCACGTAGCCCATCACGGCGGCGGCAGTGGAGATCACGGCGGAAATGCCGAGGCCAAACCACACGCCCACGTTCAGTGCGGCCGCGCCGGCGACGGCTCCGGCCAGGATCAGGGCGATCGCCAGTGCCCGCCGTGCCCAGAATGTGCTGTCACCGCCGGCAAGGCGGGAGTCGGAAGCCAGGCCGGTGATCGTGGAGGTGACCACCACTGTGGTGATTTCTGCGACCTTGAGGCGCTTGGCCGTCGCGGCCTGGATACCCATCGCAGTTGCCATGGAAGAGGTGGTGAGGCTGCCCAGGACGTCGTCAGCCTGAACGTCGACGAAGCCGGTGAAAACTGCCAGCAGGAAAAGCCAGCCCGCCACCGCCATCAGGGCCGCGGACACCCGCCAGGACCACCCTTCCGGACCGCGCCGGAGCATCCGGCCGGCAAGCGCGGCGCCGAGCATGAAAAAGATGAGCGCCAGCGCGGGGCGGAGGACCGGAAGGTCGGCGCCGCCGGCGAAGGCCATGCCCAGGAGGACGACGTTGCCGGTCATGTTGCCGGTGAATACCCTGTCGAGTCCCAGGTAGCCGACGGCGTCGATCACGCCGGTGGAGAAGGTCAGCGCCAGCATCAACCACAGATGCACCCGCTCGGTAGGCACGGCATTGAGGCGTTTCATCGGCTTCCCTTCCCCGGTCATTCCGCCTAATGTATACGAAACCGGTCCGAGCGTGCGTTTTGTATTCAATTTGAAGTGACAACACGCCGGATCACCGCCGCCGTATTCAACGAAAGCGAAGCCATGTCCTTCACCGCACCCGGCACCTTCACCACCAGGCCCACCCTGCGGGGCACCTTCGGGATGAGCGCTTCCACCCACTGGCTGGCCACGGCTGCCGCGCAGTCCGTGCTCGAGCGCGGCGGGAACGCGTTCGACGCCGCTGCTGCCGCCGGCTTTGTCCTCCATGTCGTCGAGCCGCACCTGAACGGACCGGGCGGGGACCTGACCGGCGTCTTTGCCACGGCAGAGAACCCGGCCGAGCCCGTTGTCCTGATGGGACAGGGTCCTGCGCCGGCGGCAGCTACCCGCGAACATTACCTGTCCGTTGGGCTCGAGCTCGTTCCGGGATCAGGTGCCCTTGCCGCGGCAGTCCCGGCCGCCGTCGACGCCTGGCTGATCCTGCTCCGCGATCATGGGACCTGGGAGCTCTCCGCTGTCCTGGAGTACGCCGCCGGCTATGCCAGGAACGGGCATCCCGTGCTGGCCCAGGTCGGCAGGACCATCGAACAGGTAGCCGGACTCTTTACCGAACATTGGCCAACCTCCGCGCAGCTGTGGATGCCGGAGGGCGAGCCGCCGGCCGAAGGCGAACTAATAGCCAATCCTGCCTATGCCGCCGTGCTGGACCGGCTGGCAGCGGCCGGGGAGGGGCTCGCGACACGCAGCGAACGGATTGAGGCCGCCCGGCGCGAATGGAGCGAAGGGTTCGTCGCCAAGGCAGCAGCGGCCTTTGCCTCCCAGCCGCACAGGCATTCCTCGGGTACGGACCACGCCGGGGTCCTGACGGAGGCTGACTTTGCCGCTTCGCAAGCGGGATACGAACCGGCAGTGACCTTCGAGTTCCGCGGGTACACCATTGCCAAGACCGGCCCCTGGGGCCAGGGCCCGGCCCTGCTGCAGACCCTCGCCATCCTGGACGGGTTCGGGGACGAGGACCTGGACCCTTCCACGGAACGGGGCGTGCACACCATCCTGGAGGCCCAGAAGCTGGCCATCGCCGACCGGGAGGCCTACTACGGTGACAGCGAGGTTCCGCTGGCCTACCTGCTGAGCGAGGAGTACGCCGCAACCCGCCGGGCGCTCATCACTGACAAGGCGTCGACGGAGTTCCGTCCGGGATCCGTTCCCGGGCACACCCCGTTCTCGCCGCCGCTGCGCACTGATTACGTGCCGCCGGCGCTGGCCGGGGCAGCCGGAACCGCTGCCGGAACGGGGGAACCGACGGTCTCGGCCACAGGGGAAACGCGGGGAGATACCTGCCATGTGGACGTGGTGGATCGCTGGGGCAACATGGTGTCCGTGACGCCCTCCGGAGGCTGGCTCCAGTCCTCACCGACGATCCCGGAACTGGGGTTCTGCCTGGGTACCCGGCTGCAGATGACCTGGCTGGAGGACGGAGGGCCTTCCACGCTGCAGCCCGGCAAGCGTCCGCGTACCACCCTCACCCCGACGCTGGTCCTGAAGGGCGGGATGCCGGTGGCCGCGCTCGGGTCTCCGGGCGGAGATCAGCAGGACCAGTGGCAGCTGCTCTACCTGCTGCGCACGATCGTTGGCGGTTACACGCCGCAGCAGGCCATCGATGCTCCGGCGTTCCACACCACGTCCTTCCCCGGATCGTTCTGGCCGCGGACCTGGACTCCGGCGGGCGCGGTGGTCGAGGACCGGCTGGGCGAGGAGACGATTGCCGCGCTCGCCGAACGCGGTCACGTCATCACGCGGGCGGGGGACTGGTCGCTGGGACGGCTCTCCGCCGTCGTGCGGGATCCGGAATCCGGCGTGCTGATGGCGGCCGCGAATCCGCGCGGGGCTCAGGGCTATGCCGCCGGCCGCTAGGGACAGCGGGCAGGCGCCGGCACTGAGCATCCTCATCCGCCGGGACATCATCCGCGGGGAACTCCCGCAGGGAGCGAAAATCACTGAAGCCGCCCTGGCCGAAAGATACGGGAGTTCGCGGGTTCCGGTGCGTGAAGCGCTGCGTGTGCTCGCCGCAGAAGGTTTCGTCGAATCCAGGGCTTATGCAGGTTCCCGCGTCGCGCGGCTCGAGCCGGAGGAAGCCGGAGACCTCTTTGCGGTGCGGGCCGTCGTGGAGGCAGCGACGGCGCGGCGGGCGGCGGAGCGGGCTGCGCGCCAGGCAGCATCCGGCACACCGGACACCGCGTGGTGGGAGGCCAGGCGGCGGATCGGTGAGATCCTCGCTGCCGGAGATGCCGCGCTGGCGGGAGGCGAGCTGGAGGATCTCGCCGAACTCAACGCCGCCTTCCATCTGGGCATCGCCGAATTGGCCGGGAGCGCGTCCCTGCAGGCGCTGCTGCGGCAGCTGGCCGGGAAAATCGAATGGCTCTATGCGGCGGATGTGGGTGTCCGGGGCAAGGAGTCCTGGCCCGAGCACCGCCCCATCCTGGCAGCAGTGGACGCCGGAAGCGGCAGCGAGGCGGAAAGGCTGATGTCCAGGCACATCGACCGCTCCCGGGAGTCCTGGCTGGGCCGTTTTGGCGCCGGGACCTGAGGCGCCGGCAGCGGAGCGTTCCATCACCTGCGGGCCCGTCTTATAGTTCCAGTAGGGGAACCTTCCTACCGTGAGCGAGGCTCCACGTCATGGCCAACATCACCACACGACCGGTTACCAAACTAGGCATTGTCGGGGCAGGAAGCGTGGGCACGGCGATCGCCTACGCCGCACTCATCAAGGAAGCCGCCCGGACAATCGTCATCTATGACCTGGACGGTCAGCGGGCCGAGGCCGAAGGGCTGGACCTCTCGCACGGCACCCAGTTCACCGGAGCCAACACGGTCACCGGCGGCGGCGACATCGAGGCCCTGGCCGAATCCGACGTGATTGTGGTGACCGCCGGAGCCCGGCAAAAGCCCGGCCAGAGCAGGCTGGACCTCGCTGCCGCGAACGTGCGGATCATGGAGTCACTGATGCCGCAGCTCATGGAACAGGCACCGGAAGCGGTCTACATCCTGGTCACGAATCCCTGTGACGTCCTGACCGTCGCTGCCCAAAAGATCACCGGCCTGCCACCCAACAGGATCTTCTCTTCGGGAACGGTCCTCGACACGTCGCGGCTGCGCCTGCTGCTGGCCCGGTCAGCCCACGTGCTGATGACGAGCGTGCACGCCACGATCATCGGCGAACACGGAGACTCCGAGTTTCCGGTGTGGTCCACCGCCAGTATCGGGCCGGTTCCGATCCGCGACTGGAAGATCAGCGGGCGGCAGGTCTTCACCGATGAACTCCTGGCCGCCATTACTGACGACGTCGTGAACGCGGCCTACAAGGTGATCGAAGGAAAGGGCGCCACGAACTACGCGATCGGCCTGGCCGCGGTGCGGATCGTCGAGGCCGTCTTCCAGGCCGAGAATGCCGTGCTACCTGTCTCCGCACTGCTGCGCGGCGAGTACGGACTCTCAGGTGTTGCGCTGGCCCTGCCGTCGATCGTCGGTTCCGGGGGCGTGTACAAGATGCTCGAGATGCCCCTGGACGAACACGAGCTGGGGCTGCTGCAGGACTCGGCCGAGACGCTGCAGCAGAACCTGGCCGCCCTGGGAATCTAGCCTCGAATCCCGGCGTCGACGGACATGCCGGCGGCTGGAGCCGCTGATGGAGCCGGCGCTGGTCCCGGAGCCTCCGCCGTGAGCACTCCGTAGGTTTCCGGCCGCCGGTTCTCCAGGAACGGAAAGAGGGAGAGCCAGTGGCCGCGCTGGTCGAGATCCAGGTCAGCAACCAGCACGGCTGACTCATTACGCGGAGCCTCCACCAGGACCCGTCCGTAGGGATCGCAGATGAAGGAGGAGCCGAAAAAGGTCAGGTTGCCCTCGTCCCCCCAGCGGTTCGGAACCACCATGAACAACCCGTTGGCGACGGCGTTGCCCGTGATCACCTTCTGCCACATCGGCTGGGTGTCCAGCTCCGGGAACTCCGGCTCGGAGCCGATGGCGCTCGGATAGGCCAGCAGCTCCGCTCCGCCCAGCGAATAGATCCGGGCCAGTTCCGGGAACCACTGGTCCCAGCAGGCCGGCATCCCCAGCTTCGCGCCGTCGAGCTCCGCGGGGGCATAGACCCTGTAGGCATCCGGACCCGCCGGACCCGGCCGGAAGTACTGGTCCTCGCAGTACCCGCTGGAGACCGGGATGTGGAGTTTATGGGTGCGTGCCAGCAGCTGCCCCTGGGGAGAGACCAGGATGGAGGTGTTCAGCCCGCGCCCGTCCGGTCCGTCCGCCCGCTCGTACAGCGACGCGTGCACACACACTTCGTGCCGGCGTGCTGCCTCAGCCGCGAAGGCAAAGGTCGGGCCGGACATGAGGTCCTCGGCGACGTCCGCCGGCCGTCCGTCCGGTGAGGTGTCGGCAGGGTAGCGCGAGAGCGTCAGCTCGGACAGGAAGACGACGGCGGCCCCCTGGTCGGCGGCGCGGGCGATGCCGTCGCGAAGTTCGGCCTTGACTGCTTCCGGATCAGGTTGCCATCGGTGCTGTACGAGTCCCACGCGAAGGGCCGGCCTGGTGCTGGGCCGGCTGGCCGCCGGCGAGCGCAGCGCACCGGTGCGGGTGATCTCAATCATGGGAAACCTCCGGAAGATGGAACGGTGGGCGGCCCGCCTTAGCGGGCCCGGAAAACCGTGTCCTGCCATTCCTTGTGGGCGGCAGCATCGCGGCTCATCATGACGTGCTTGATATTGGTGTACTCCTCGAGCGAATAAGCTGACATGTCCTTGCCGAAGCCGGAGGCCTTGTAACCGCCGTGCGGCATTTCGGAGACGATCGGGATGTGGTCGTTGACCCACACGCAGCCCGCGGCGATTTCCTCGCTGGCCCGCAGCGACCGGGTCAGGTCACGGGTCCACGCTGAGGCTGCCAGGCCGTAGGGAGTGTCATTGGCCAGGGCAATGCCCTCGTCATCGGATTCGAAGGGCAAGGCGGTGAGGACCGGTCCGAAGATCTCGTCCTGGACGATTTCGGAGTCCTGCGCCGCGCCGGTCACCAGTGTGGGCCGGTAGAACGCACCGGCGGCCAGGGCGCCGCCCGGGGCTTCGCCGCCGGCGAGGATTTTGGCTCCGGCCTCCCGGGCACGGTCCACGAATGCGGCCACCTTGTCCCGGTGGGCGTGGCTGATCAGCGAGCCGAGGTCGGTGTCCGGATCGGTGGGATCCCCTACAACGACGGCGTCCATCAGCTCGGCGACGCGTGCCGTGAACTGTTCGAAGAGCGGAGCCTGGACGTAGGCACGGGTAGCCGCCGTGCAGTCCTGTCCGCCGTTGATGATGGAACCGGCGACAGCGCCGTGGGCGGCAGCTTCAACGTCGGCGTCGTCGAAGACCAGGAACGGCGCCTTGCCGCCCAGCTCCAGGTGCACCCGCTTGGCCGTCCGGGCAGCCATTTCCATGATCCGGCGCCCGACGGCGGTAGAGCCGGTGAAGGAGGTCATGGCCACGTCCGGATGGGTCACCAGCGCTTCGCCGGCGACGAGGCCGGAACCTGTGACGATGTTGATGACCCCGTCCGGGATGCCCGCCGCGGCAGCAGCCTCTGCGAAGAGCAGCGATGTGGCCGGGGTGAGCTCGCTGGGCTTGAGCACGATCGTGTTGCCGGCCGCGATCGCCGGGAGGATCTTCCAGCCTGCCATCTGCAGGGGATAGTTCCACGGCGAGATGGAGCCGATCACTCCGATCGGTTCGCGGCGGATCATGGAGGTGCCGCCGGCGCCGTATTCGCCCGCGGCCAGGCCGTGCAGCTGGCGGGCGGCTCCGGCAAAGAAGGACACGTTGTCCACGGTGCCCGGAACGTCGAATTCGGTGGACATGCGGATGGATTTGCCGGTCTGCGCGGTCTCCAGTTCGGCCAGCTCGGCTGAGCGCTTGTCCAGTTCCGCGGCCAGGGCGAGCATCGCCTCGGAACGCTCCCCGGGGGTGCGCCGCGACCAGCCGGCAAAGGCCGCCTTGGCGGCAGCAACGGCGTCTTCCACGTCCTGGACACTGGCGTACTTCAGCGTCTCGGCGGCCTCGCCGGTCGCGGGGTTGATCCGGGTGGCTTCTTCTCCGCGGCCCTGCCGGTAGCTGCCGTTGATAAAGAGGTGGCCTTCGGTGAACTCGTGCATTTGGTGCTCCATGGATCGTGGTGGAAAAGGTAAAGGTCAGGTGCGGGTCAGCCGCCGGGGGCGGTCAGGTAGATCTTGCGCAGCGTCGAGGCGACGTCCCACCGGGTGCGAGTGCCGGCGGCGAGCCGCATCACGGTGTGCGGTCCGAGTTCCTGGACGGATTCGACGGACCCGGCGGGGGAGAGGAACTGGACCGTGGCACGGCCGGAGAGCACCACGAATACTTCGTCGGCTTCGGTGTCATACATCCCGCCTTCGGTCATTTCCCAAACTCCGAGGTTCACTCCGCCAAAGCTGCCGAGCTCCTGGACAGCCGTGGACGGAGTGCCGGCGGCCACGGCTGCGGCGGGAACCGGCTCGTGCACCAGCTCGAAGGCATCAGGGTGGACAGGTGCGCCTGCGGGCAGCCCGGTGACCGCGCTCATGAGTCGAATCCCATGCCGACGGCGTCCATTGCCTTGAGCCACAGCCCGCGCCGTCCCTGCCGGCGGTCCGCGCGGACCATGGCAGCTGTCGTCACCTTCACGCCCAGCCAGGCCACGGGTTCGGGCGGGAACGGAAGGGGTTTGCGTTTGACCATCTGCAGCCGGGTCCGCTCCGTCTCCTGGCCGGAGAGCAGGTCCAGCATGACGTTGGCGCCGAACCGTGTGGCACCGACCCCCAGGCCCGTGAACCCTGCCGTGTAGGCAACCTTGCCGCCGTACGCGCTGCTGAAGAAGGCAAAGAAGCGGCTGCAGGTATCGATGGCACCGCCCCAGGCGTGGCTGAAACCAAGGTCCTTCAGCTGCGGGAACGTCGCGGCAAAATGCGCGGCGAGGCGTTCATAGGTCTCTTCGCGGTGTTCATATTCGGGCTTCATCGACCTGCCGTAGTGGTAGACGGCGTCATAACCGCCGAACAGGATGCGCTCGCGCCCGTCGCTGCCGGTGGTGAGGCGGTAATAGTGGAAGCGGTTATTCAGGTCGCTGAGACCCTGCCGGTTGTGCCAGCCGAGGGCGGCGAGCTGCTCCCGACTCAGCGGGTCGGTCATGAGGGCGTAGTCGTAGACCGGAACGGTGTGCAGCCGGGTCCGCTTGAGCAGGGACGGAAACACATTCGTGGCCAGGGCCACGCGCGCCGCCGTGACCGTGCCGCCTTCCGTGGTGAGCCGAACGGTGCTTCCGGCGTTCTCGATGCCGCGCACGGGAGTGTGCTCGTAGATTTCGACGCCGGCGTCCAGCGCCGCGCGCTGCAGCCCCCAGGCGAGCCGGGCCGGGTTCAGCATGGCCGTGCTCTTACGGTCCCAGAGGCCGGCGAGGTACAGCGGGGAATCAACTTCCTTGCGCACTGCTTCGCGGTCCAGGAACACCAGATCCGGGTTGTCCCCGGCTGCTTCCGCTTCTTCGGCGAGCCACTGCACCTGGTGCTGCTCGGTGGCAACCGACAGGCTGCCGGTCCATTCAAAGCCGCAGTCGATGCCGTAACGTTCCACGGCCTGGGCGATTTCGAGCAGGTTTTCGCGGCCCAGCCGGTCCAGCTGAGCTGCTTCGTCCGGCAGGTGCTTAAGCCCGTTGGATTCGCCGTGGGTCAGGGAGGACTCGCAAAAACCTCCGTTGCGCCCGGACGCAGCCCAGGCGATCCGGGAACCTTCCAGGAGGACAACCCGCCGCTCCGGGTCGCGCTCCTTGGCCATCAGGGCAGTCCACAATCCGGTGTAGCCGCCGCCCACAACGGCGAGGTCGGTGCTGGTGTCTCCGGCCAGGGCAGGCAGGGGCTCCGGACGGTCGGGATCATCCAGCCAGTAGGCGTCCCGGGACGCTCCGTCCAGGGCCCGGGCTATGCGGGCTTTGTCCAGCTGGACCTCGGCGAGGTCATAGGAGGTCATCATGCTGAGGGGATCCTTTGGAGAGGGGATGCGGATGCCGTGACGGCACGGTCAAAAACAGGTGAGCCTGCAACCATGGCCAGGTCCACCTGCAGCGAGGAGAGAGCCTGGCCCGGCAGGTCGAAGGGATTGGCTGAGTGGACGGCAAGGTCCGCCGGTGCCCCGGGGGCCAGGACACCGCCCGGGGAACGGTTCAGCCAGGCCGAACCCGAGGTATAGGCAGCCAGGGCGGCCTGCAGGCTGATCGCCTGGTCTGGAAGCAGGGCAGGCGCATCGGGGTAGTCCGGGTGCGCCCGGTTGACGGCGACATGGATGGCCTGCCACGGGTCCGGGCTGGATACCGGCCAGTCCGAGCCCATGGCCAGCCGGGCATCCGCGGCAGCCAGTCCCGCGAACGGGTACTGCCAGGCTGCACGCTGGGCGCCCAGGAGGGGGACAGTCAGTTCAGTCATCTGGTCGTCATTGCAGGCCCACAGTGCCTGGGCGTTGACGGTGACGTCCAGCGCCGCGAAACGGGCGACGTCGTCGGGATGGATGATCTGCAGGTGCGCCATGTGGTGCCGGCCGGCGCTGCCGGGGTTTGCCGATCGGGCCGCGGCAACGGCGTCGAGGCCGGTGCGCACCGCGCGGTCGCCGATCACATGCATGTGCAGGTCGAACCCGGCTGCGTCGAGCGCGGCAGACACTGCGTGCAGGACCTCGGGGGAGAGGTAGAGCAGCCCGCGCTCTCCGGACGGCTCCGGGCCGGCGCAGGCACAGGGCCGCAGATAATCCTCCAGCATGGCCGCGGTGCAGTTCTCCGGCACGCCGTCGACCATGATCTTGGCGCTCCGGGTGCTGAATCCCGCGGCGTCGTTCAGCTCCCGCCGTTCGACGAAAGACTCCACCAGGGCGGGAACCGTCTCCAGTGTGGTGCTGCGCGGAACCCACAGCGCACCGGTGGCACGGGCTGTCAGCTTCCCTGCCGCCGCAAGGGACCGGTACGCCGCTGAGGCATCGGGATAACCCCCGTAATGCCCCAGGATGGCTTCCTGCCATCCGGTGACGCCGACTGAAAACAAATGGTCCTGGGCGTGGAGGATGCCGGCTTCGAGCTGGGCATCCGTGACCGCGGGCAAGACGCGGGCGAGAAGCTCCATGGCACCTTCGTGCAGGGTCCCTGCCGGGGTGCCGTCTGCGTGCCGTTCGATCCTGCCGTCCGCGGGGTCCGGTGTGGAAGCCGTGATTCCGGCCAGCTCGAGTGCCCGGGAGTTCACCCAGGCACTGTGGTGGTCGCGGTTGATGAGGTAGACGGGACGGTCCGGAACGACGGCGTCGAGGAGGTCTGCGCCCGGATAGCCGCCGGGGAAGTCCCCCTTATACCAGCCGCCGCCGGTGATCCAGCCGGCGTCGTTTCCCGGCTCGGGGGGAAGAGCTGCATGCTCGCGAATGCGGTCAAGGCAAGCCTGGACTCCGCTGAGCTCGGCGAGGTCGCAGCCCAGGCGTTCCACCCCGGCATACGCTGCGTGGACGTGGGCATCAGTGAAGCCGGGGGAAACCAGCCGTCCGGCTAAATCAACGGTCTGGGTGGAGGGGCCGCTCCACGCCCGGAGCTCCTGGTCGGTGCCCACGGCGGTGACCATACCGCCGGACACGGCGACGGCACTGGCCCCGGGGACCAGCCGCCTGCCGTCAAATACTGTTCCGGAATGGAAAATCCATTCTGCGTTTGGCACGGGTACCTCGTATTTCATGTGGGGTCTTTTCCGGGGTTTCAGCCCAGTGCTTCCCGGAACGCAGAAGCATAAAATGAATGTCATTCATACGTCAGACTGCTTCTATAAAACGGGAGACCGTTGACTCTGTCAACGGTGTCGGCGAAGTTGCCGAAAGAGTTTACGCGCGGGAAATACTGGGCGCCTTTCCCGTTTCAGGCAGGTCCGGGACGCACTGCAGCGGGGGGCCCGGCCGGGCCCCCCGGCCGGGGGGGGGGGGGTTTTTTTGGGGG
>NZ_JAXIOO010000020.1:0-63163 GCF_049311065.1 Arthrobacter sp. 7Tela_A1
CCTTTGAGCGCTGAGAAGAGCCGTAACTGGCCTCTCGATGGGAGGGCGGGGAGGCTAGCGGGAGGGCCAGTACCAGATGAGCAGCATCGTCACGAGGAAACCGGTCAGGAAGTTCAGCTTCAGGAACCGCTTCCACCCCGCATTGGCTTCCTCTGAGCGGTCGTCGCTAATGCTCAGGAACGGCAGCAGGTTCAGCAGGTACGGCACGGCCAGCAGTGCGCCGAGCAGCGCCGGCCAAGGCGTGAGGAGCATCAGTGCACCGGCTGCGGCGTAGGCACCGAACGCCAGCCGCACCACCGCCTTGCCTCCCAGGACCGTCGCAATCGAGGAGAGGCCGCCTTCGCGGTCCGGAATGATGTCCTGCACCGCACCGAAGGCCTGGCTCGCCATCCCCCAGAGGAAGAAGGCACCCAGCACGGCCCACAGTCCGGGGGTGAACCCGGCTCCCGCCAGCACCAGTGCATAAACCGCAGGAGACACGAAGTGCGTGCTGGAGGTGATGGAGTCAAGGAAGGGACGTTCCTTGAACCGCAGCCCCGGAGCACTGTAGGCGATGACCGCGAAGACGCTGACGGCCAGGACCAGCCAGGACAGCGGCGATCCCATCAGCGCCAGCACCACGAGGAACGGCACGTTGGTGGCCACAGCGGCCCACAGCGTGATCCGGTGGAACCTCCGGTCCAGCAGGGCACCCTCAACGCCGCCCTTCCGCGGGTTGCGAAGGTCCGATTCGTAGTCGAACACATCGTTGATGCCGTACATCGCCAGGTTGTACGGAATGAGGAAGTACAGCGTCCCGATGATCCAGGCCGTGTCAATGCCGCCTGTGGCCAGCAGGTAGGCCGCGGCAAACGGATACGCCGTGTTGACCCAGGACAGCGGCCGGGAGGAGACCAGCAGCATCCGCAGCGTGGATCCGGGCGTGCGGGTGGCTGGGGCGCTCATCGGGTTTCCTCCGGGCGGGTAGTTGGACGCGGGGACAGCAGTTCCCACAGAGCCGGCAGCAGGAGCACGGCGGCGAGCGGGTAGGCGAAGTCCTCCAGCGGCGCCAGCCCCAGGAACGCCCCGGAAATCCGCTCCGGGTTGTAGCCGAAGAGGTCCACCGCGATCATCAGGTTGTCAAAGACCGCGGTCAGCAGCAGCAGGACCGCTGCGGTGCCGGCGAGACGGAGCAGGAAGGAGCGGCTGCTGTGCCCGGCACGACGGCGGCGCAGCAGGGCCGCGGCCAGCACCAGGGCTGCGGGCAGCAGGAAACAGAGGTTCAGCAGCCAGTAGGTCACCGCTTCACCGCCTGATCCCTGCGGGTTCGCTCAAAGTGCGTGGCGGCAACCTTCAGCAGTCCAAAGAGCACCATCGTGAGGTAACAGAGGAACGCCAGGAAGAAAGCTTCCTCCAGCGGCAGGTGGGGCGCCAGTTCCACTCCCAGCATGAACCGGGTTTCGCCCCGGTAAAAGATGTCCAGCCCGATGCCGAACAGGTCCCAGACGAGGAAGAACGCCAGCCCGGCCGCCAGGACCACGGCGGCCCGCAGCGGGGCACCGGAGAAGAAAAACAGCTTGAAACGATGGTCCAGCAGCGCCATGCAGCCGATAGAGGCCAGCAGGAACAGCAGGTACAGGAACCCCATCAGCCGTGCCGTTCCGCCGCGGCGGCCGGTTCGGGCAGCGCCTCGGTACCCGTTTCGCCCCGCAGCCGCTTGAGCACGAGTTCCGCGCTGATCAGGCACATGGGCAGCCCAATGCCGGGCAGCGTGGACCCGCCGGCATAGAGAAGGTTTGTGACCTTGCGGCTGGCATTGGACCCGCGGAAAAAGGCGGACTGCTTCAGCACATGCGCCGGCCCCAGCAGGGTTCCGCGCCAGGAATTGAAGTCTGAGTGGAAGTCGCCCGGACCCACCGTACGGCGGACGGTGATCCGCTCGGCCAGGTCGGGGATGTCCGCCCAGGCAGCGATCTGCCCAATAACGGTGTCGGCCAGCTTCTCCAGCCCGGGGTCGCCGGCGCCGTCGATCCCTCCGGTGCCCAGGCCCGGGTCCGACGGGACCGGAACCAGGACAAACAGGTTCTCCTGGCCCGCCGGTGCTGCGTCGGCGTCGGTCGCGGAGGGCCGGCAGATGTACAGGGAGGCAGGGTCGGGGACCTCGGTGCGCTTCCCAAAGATCTTCTCGAAGTTCGCTTTCCAGTCCTTGGTGAAGAGCAGCGTGTGGTGCAGCAGCTGGGGCAGTTCCCCGCGGACACCGAGGTGGAGCAGGATGCCCCCGGGACCCGGGATACGGGATTTCCAGTATTTTTCCGGGTAGGTCTGCAGCGCGGGTGGAAGCAGGGCGGTTTCTGTGTGGTGCAGGTCCGCGGCAGAGACCACCAGGTCAGCCTCGATCGTGGCGGGGTTGCCGGCGGCATCCCGGTACTCCACGCCCGTTGCCCGGGCACGCCGCCGGCCGTCCGGCTCCGTCCGGATACGCGTGACGTCCGCGTTGACTTGGACTTTCACGCCTTCGGATTCGGCGAGGGCTGCCATAACGGTAATCAGCCGGTGGAAGCCGCCCCGCGGGTAGAGCACACCGTCTTCCAGGTCCAGGCGGCTCATCAGGTGGTACATGCTCGGGGTCGTGAACGGGGAGGACCCCAGAAACACGGCCGGATAGCCCAGGATCTGCCGGATCCGAGGATCGGTGAACTTACCGGCCACGAAGGAACTCAGCGGCTGCAGCAGCAACCGGGCAAGCCGCGGGCCGCGGGAGAGCACATCGGGCCGGAGCAGCGGCAGGAAGGAGGCGAACGTGCTGTAGAGGAAGCGTTTCTTCGCCATGTCATAGACGTCGGCGGCCGAGTCCAGGTAGGCAGCCAGCCGGGCACCGGCTCCCGGCTCGAGCGATTCGAACAGGGCAATGTTCTTTTCCCGCGTAGCCTCCACGTCCACCGGAGCCCCGTCGCCCTCGAAGTACACCCGGTAGCCGGGATCCAGCTGCACGAGGTCCAGCTGCTCATCGGCGCTGGTTCCCAGCAGGCGGAAAAAGTGGTCAAAGACTTCAGGCATCAGGTACCACGACGGCCCTGTGTCGAACCGGAAGCCGTCAGTTTCCCAGCTGCCGGTGCGTCCGCCCACCGTCGCGTTCTTCTCCAGGACAGTGACATTGAGGCCGTCGCGGGCCAGCAATGCCGCTGTCGCCAGGCCCGTGATACCGCCGCCAATCACGACGGCGGTGCGTGGCCTGGTGGTCTTTTTTCTCATGGCGCCCTTTCGGCGTCGGGTGCGGTGGTCCGGGCCGTAGCGGCGCGGCGCAGGCGGTGGGTCACGACGGCTTCGGCGGCGATCCGCAGCTTCACGGGGTTGGGTACCCGGATTCTTGTGGTGCGAAGCAGGGACGCCGGGGTGCGGCGCAGCCGCCGGGCAAGTTCGGCGAAGAGTTCCTGTGCCAGGGCGACGGCGGCGCGGCACGCGCGCGGCAGCTCGTCAATGGCTGCGCCGGACACCCGCAGGTCCGCCTCGATGTCATCAAGGAGGCGGTGCTTGTCCTTCTCAGTGAAGGCATCCACGGTGACTCCGGGGAAGTAGCTGCGGCCCAGGGCCTCAAAATCCTCGGCAAGGTCGCGGAGGAAGTTCACTTTCTGGAACGCGGCACCCAAACGCTGCGCCCCTTCACGCAGCTGCTTTTCCTGGTCGTCGGGGAGCTCGATTCCGTCCAGGAAACACTGCAGGCACATCAACCCCACCACCTCGGCGGAGCCGTACACGTAGTCGTCAAAGGTGACCTGAGTGTGTTCGGCGCGGGTGAGGTCTGCCCGCATGGAGGCGAAGAAGGGAGCCGTCAGGTCGGTTCCGATGCCGGTGCGGCGCGCGGTCAGGGCGAAGGCATGGACCACCAGGTTGACGCTGTACCCGGTCTTGATGGCGTTGGCGGTTTCGGCTTCGAGATCGTCGAGCATGCGGCGGATCGCGTCCGGAGGAATACTCGCTGCCGACGCCACGCCGTCGACGATTTCATCTGCCAGACGGACCAGGGCGTACACCGTTTCGATCTGCCGGCGCGTCTGCGGGGGCAGCAGCCGCGAGGCCAGGCCGAACGACGTCGAATAGGCCTTGATCATGACTGCTGCTGTTTCGGCTGCAGCCCGGTTGTAGAGGGGAAGTCCCGTTTCGTGCGGCATGCTCACCGGCCCCGGTTCACGGAGCTGGAGACGATGTCCTCCAGCGCGGCAGCCAGGCCGGCGGGGACGTCGCTGCTGGCCAAGTGGCTGCGGGCACTGGAGGCGTAATGTGCTGCCAGGTTCTGGGCGTAGTCCTGGGCGCCGCAGTCAACGAGGATCTCCCGGGCACGGTCGGCGTCGGCTGGACGCATGTCCGGACGGCCGATGAGCCCTGACAGTTCAGCCCAGCAGGGTGTCTGCGCGGCGTAGGCGATCAGGACGGTGCGCTTGCCTTCGCGCAGGTCGCCCATGCTGGATTTCCCGGTGGCGCTTTCGTTGCCGAAGACACCCAGGAGGTCATCAACCACTTGGTAGGCGATTCCGGTGTCGCGGCCGAACCGGCCAAGGGCCGCGACGGCGTCAGCACCGGCACCGGCGAGCACGGCACCGGCCCGCAGCGGTGCTTCGAAGGAGTACACCGCAGTCTTCAGCCGTTCCATGTCCAGGATCTCGACGACGGGCGGTGCTCCCGGCGAGAAGGAGAAGTCGACGTCGATCAGCTCTCCGCCGGCGGAAGCAAAGACCGCTTCGTCCAGGATTCCCGCGAGCATCTCCCTGGTTCCCGGATCCGTAGTCACCGAATCGAGCATCCTGAACGCACCGGTCAGAGCCAGGTCTCCGGCGATGACGCCGACGGACAGGCCGCGGTGGCGTGCGACCTCTGCGGGCTCGCCGGCCGTTTCGGCCATCCTGCGGTAGACGCCGGAGACGTTGTCCTGGCCGCGGCGGACAAAATCGAGGTCGATGACGTCGTCATGGACGATCAGCGCGGTGTGCAGGAGTTCGAAGGCAGCGCCGACCCGTGCCGCAGCTTCAAGGTCCGTTCCGCCCAGCTGGGTGTAGGCCGCCAGGACGATCTGCGGACGGAGCCGCTTGCCGCCGACGGTGGATTTTTCGAGCGTCTCCCAGAGGCTAAGGTAGCTGGAACTGATACGCTCCGCGCGGTCCTTGGCCGCGGCGAAAAACCCGTCCAGGACACGGTCCACCTGCTTTTGGCCAATTCTCTCGTCAAGCAAGTGTTCTGTCTCCATGCATAAAGTAAACACGCTCATCGTTAGGGGAAGAAATGCCGCAACGCCGGGAAGAAGTCATTTTGGTAGATAACGGGGGCCAAATGATAGGTACCGCAGACAAGTCGACGGTTCACACGGCAAATACTCCCCTGCACCTTGCCTTTTCGACGCACGTCTACCACCCGGACGGACGCCTGCTGGTGACGCGCCGGGCGCTGGAAAAGCTGACCTGGCCCGGGGTTTGGACGAACTCCTTCTGCGGCCACCCGGGGCCCGGGGAAGCCACGGAAGATGCAGTGGTGCGCCGGGCCGAACGTGAGCTGGGGCTGCGGCTGCGGGACATCGCCGTCGCCCTTCCGGATTTCCGCTACCGCGCCGTGGACGCGTCCGGTGTGGTCGAAAACGAGATCTGCCCGGTGTTCACCGCTGTGGCGGAGGCTGATCCGGTGCCCGCCGCGGATGAGGTCATGGACTGGATCTGGGCCGATCCCCGCCAGCTGGCGGAGTCAGTGCGCCTGACCCCGTGGGCCTTCAGCCCTTGGCTGGTGCTTCAGCTGCCGCTGCTGTACCCCGAAAACGCCTGATCCAGCGCTCCCACGGGGCCTCGAGGCGCCAGTGCACCGCCAGGGTGTGGAAGGCACGCCTGAACCTGCGGAGCAGGTTGGCCCGTCCGAGAACGGCCCGCGGTGCCATGCCGACAACCAGGGAACGGTCCCACGCGCAGCGGTAATCCAGGCAGAGGTGGGCGGAGAGGCACACGTCGTCGTGCTGTTCGGCGTCGGTCCGGTGGACCGCTTCCCGAACCGCCCGCCAGGCCGTGGACCGCATCGCCAGGTTGGAGCCGAACAGCGGCCGGCGCGCGAGCGCCAGGCGCATCGCCTGGTAGTACGAACCCAGATAGAGCCAGCTCAGCAGGAGCCCGAGCCAGCGGGGAAAACCGTAGAATCGTCCGGGTCCGCTGAGGGCAGCCAGCTCCGGGTCAGCGGCGAAATGTTCTGCTATCCGCTGAATCCAATCAGGGGGCAGGACACAGTCAGCGTCGCAGCGGGCTATCACGTCGCCGCGGGCGGCGTCGTAGCCGGCGGCTGCCGCTGCCGGAATCCCCGGGAGCCCTTCGAAGACAACCCGGGCATTGAATTCAGCCGCCACTTCGGCACTGTTGTCCGTGCTGTTGTTGTCCACCACCACGATTTCCAGGGGTCTCACCGCCTGCTCGGCCAGGGACGCGAGGCAGCCGCGCAGGGCTTCGGCGTCGTTGAGGCAGGGAATGACAACGCTGACGGCGGGCAGCAGGGCGGGCGCAGGCATGTCAGCGATCCTACGTGCAATCGCGGGTGCCGGTTCCGAACCGGATGCTGTGCCTGCCCGGCCGCCCTCGGATACCGTGGCTTTATGATCGACGCACTCCTCCGCAGACCTGCCAGTGGAGCGGAAGTGTTTTCGGATGCAGTACGCCTCCTGGGAGCGGCCCGCTTGCTGGCCGCTCTGCTGCTGTTGGGCCCGGTGGAAGCCGCGCTTTTTGCGCTGGTGCTGATGGGGCTCCTCGTATCGCGGTGCCTGCCTGCCGCGCCCCTGTTCGATTCGCTGTACGGTCTGACCCTGCTGGTTGCCGCATGGAGCAGCGTGCTGGACCTCTACGCCAGCATCGGCTGGTGGGACCTGGCCGTGCACTTCGCGGCCACCGGAACCATCGCTGTCATGGCCTGGTACCTCTTGGCAGCCTTCGGCGTGGTGACGTGCCGTCCCTCGTCGGGCCGCATCCTCCCCGCCGTCGCCGTTCCCGCCGTCGTGGTCTCCCTGGGGCTGGCGCTGAGCGTGCTCTGGGAGTTCGGCGAATGGTGGGGCCACACCTACGTTGATGACACCATCAACGTCGGCTACCAGGACACCATGGGCGACCTGGCAGCCGGCGGGCTGGGAGCGCTGCTCTCCGGCATCCTCCTGGCGCGGCTCCTGCGCCGGGAACAGGAGACCGCACCGGGATTAGCTCCCCGTGCGCCGCTTCAGCGCCGATTCCAGCGCTGAAACCAGCGCATAAAGCACTATCGAGGCGAGCGTGACCACGACGACGCCGGCCCACACATGGTCATACCGGGCGCGGGAAACCGCGGAAACTATTCCGTAACCCAGGCCCTGTCCCGTAGCAAGCCACTCGGCCAGCAGCGCACCGGTGAGGGCACCCGGAATCGAGACCCGCAGCGCAGTAAAGAACGCGGGAGCACAGGACGGCAGCGCCACTTTCCGGAACGCATCGAGCCGGCTTCCCCCGTAGACGTGAACCACTTCCAGCATGGCCGGGGACGCCGACCGAAGCCCCGCCACAATCGTCACCAGAGCCGGGAACAGGACGACGATCCCGCCCATGGCGGCCACGGCGGCTTCCTGCCTGCCAAAAACCAGGATGATGACCGGTGCCAGGGCCACCAGCGGGACCGAACGCAGCAGCATGGCCATTGGCATCAGCGCCTGTTCCACGCCGCGGAACAGGGTGAAAACGCAGGCCCCGGCGACGGCGGCCAGCATACCCGCGCTGAACCCCATCGCGGCGTCCAGCAGGGTCTGTCCCAGCTGGCCCAGAACAAGCGCCCGGTTCTCCGCAGCATCGGCGTCCAGGAAGAGATACCGCCACACATCCAGCGGCCCCTTGCCGATGTAGCTGGATACCCCAAAGACCTCCAGCATTCCCAGCCACAGTCCGGCCACCACCAGCAGGGAGACTGCCAGCCCGCCGGCTATCCGGCCGGCACCGCGTACAGCCGTGCCCATCAGAGGCCTCCTGCCCGTACACCCGACGCCCACGGCGCCGCGATCCGGGACGCAAGTCCCAGGAGGGCATAGGTGCCTCCGGCCAGGACGGCACACGCCAGCGCGACACCCCAAACCCTGGCTACCTCCAGCGTCTGCTGCGCGTTGACCATGGCCGGTCCCAGGCCCCGGTCCACCCCGCCCACATATTCGCCGAGGACGGCGCCGAGCAGGGCTGCCGGTGCTGCGATCTTCAGTGCCGCAAACACGGATGGAACAGCGGCAATGAGCCTGACTTTGAGAAGCTGGTGGATCCGGCGGCCGCCGAAGACAGTCACGACGTCGAGGCAGGCCTTGTCAGCAGCCTTGAGCCCGGCGAGTGCACTGACCATGGTCGTGAAGAACACCGAAAGCGCTGCCAGCGCGACGGCGGTCCCCGAGGGGTCCCCGGTCCGCGGCGGTCCCAGCACAATAAAGATCACGGGCCCAATCGCCACTACCGGAAGGCAGTAGGTGACCACCGCGAGCTGCACGGCGAGGCGTTCGGCCTGCGGGACCAGCAGTACCGCAAACGCCAGGGCCAGGGCCAGGGCGTTTCCCCAGGCATAGCCCGCGCCGGCTTCGGCCAGGGTGACTGACGCATTCCGCCAGTAGAAGCCGAACCCGTCTTCCCCCATCTGGGACAGGACCTGCCACGGGGTCGGGATGGCACCGGGTGCTCCGCCGCCCGGAGATCCGATCCCCCGCAGGAACGTGGCGGCGCCGATCCACCAGAGGGCCAGGAGCGCAGCCGAGCCCAGTACGCCAACACTCCACGGTGGCAGGGGCGCGCGCCTCAATGCGCCTCCCCGGATCCGAAAAGCAGTTCCGAGGCGTGGTCGTGCAGGGCATGGAACTCCGGGGTACGCATCATGTCCGGGGTCCGGGGCCGGGGAAGGTCCACACTGATGACTTCCTTGACCCGTCCGGGGCGTGCACTCATGACCGCCACCGTGTCGGAGAGGAAGATGGCCTCGGAGATGCCGTGGGTAACCATGAGGGTGGTGGCGGGCTTTTCCGTCCAGATCCGCAGCAGCTCCAGATTCAGCCGCTGGCGGGTCATGTCATCCAAGGCGCCGAACGGTTCGTCCAGGAGGAGCACCGACGGTTTCAGCACCAGGGCCCGGGCAATCGAGACGCGCTGCCGCATTCCGCCGGACAGCTGTGCCGGACGGGCTTTCTCGAATCCCTCGAGCCCCACGAGCCGGATCAGTTCCCGGATGTGGGCATCGTCAGCCGGCCGGCCGGAGACTTCGAGCGGCAGCCGGATGTTGGAGTAGACGCTGCGCCACGGCAGCAGGGCCGAATCCTGGAACGCAATACCCAGTTCGTGCCCCCGGCGGAGATCCTGGGGCGTCCGGCCGTCCACCATGACCTCCCCGGTGGTCGGTGTCTCCAGTCCGGCGAGGATGCGCAGGACAGTGGACTTTCCGCAGCCCGAAGGTCCCAGGAGCGAGAGGAAGGATCCCCGTGCCGTCTCCAGGTTGGTTTCTTCCAGGGCGGTGACGATGTTCCTCCCGGTGCGGAAGGTCTTGCCCAGATTCTGCAGCCGGATGCCGCTGCCCGGTCCGGCTGGTGCGCGCGCCGCCGGAGCCGGTACGGCGGCATCAGTGGCTGGCAGGGAGGCCGGGACGGCTTCAGGGGCGTGCGCAGCCATCTACTTCAGCTCCGGGTTTTCCTCGTAGACCTCAGCGAGCAGGCTCAGGTCGAACACGTCTTCCTTTGCGAGGTCGTATCCGGCCAGCTTGAGGATGGCCAGATTGTCCTCGATCAGCTCGTCGCTGATAGTGAACAGACCGTTGGCCTCGGTTTCCTCAGTGACAACGAGCTTGGAGTTCTGTTCCTCGGCCTGCATCTTTTCCTTGGCGAGGTCAAGGTTCAGGTCCGCGCCGTAAACCTCCACCGCAAGCCGGGCCGACTCATCGGGATCGGCGACGGCGTCCTTCCATCCGCGGAGCGTGGCGCGGAGGAATGCCTTGAGCTCATCGCGCCGGGTCTCGATGTTCTCATCCGTGGTTACGAAGCTCTCGGCGATAAACGGCAGCCCGTTGTCCGCGAAGGGAAGGACTGCGGTCTTGTGCCCCGACAGCTCGAGCGTCAGGACCTCATTGGTGAGGTAGCCGAAGAACCCGTCCACGTCGCCATTGATCAGCGGCTGCGGGTCGTACTGCACCGGAACCTTCTCCAGCGAGGACGGATCGATCCCGTTGACCTCCATCAGTGCGTCGAACAGGGTTTCGTTCACACCGGCTTGGACACCGATCCGCTTGCCTTCCAGGTCCGCGGGTGCGGTGATGGGGTTGCCGTCCAGCGAAACGATCGCGAACGGATTCTTTTGGTAGGTGGTGCCGATGATCTTCAGCGGTGCGTCTTCCTCGACAATCACCGGTGCCACGCCCATGGGGCTCGAGGTGCCCACCAGGGCTCCGCCGGAGAGGACCATTGTTTCAGACGAGGTTCCGCCCGGACCGCCGGCAATGAGGTTCACTTCGCTGAAGCCGGCTTCATCGTAGTACCCGTTGGTGTCGGCGAAGTACTCGCCGGCAAACTCGGCGTTCTTGATCCAGGACAGGTTGAGGTCAAGGGTCCCGTAATCGCCTTCGCCGGCACCGGCTTCTGCTTCGGAGCCTCCGCACGCAGTGACCAGCAGCAGGCTGGACACTGCCGCCGTGGCCGCGAGGACGCGGACAGCCGTGAGACGTTTTTGCAGGCGTGAGGTGATGGCCATGGGTACCGGACTTTCCTTAGGTGCGGGTGATAACCACTGAGCCTAGGAAGGGATTGTTTCTACAGCCGGCCAGCCGCGTTACATTGCTGTAAACGAGCGGTTACCCCTAGGGTCCGGCCTTGTAGAACCGCACACAGCAAAGGGCCCGCCGCGGCACGGTGGCTGCGGCGGACCCTCAGGACAGGATGCCCGTTACTTGCTGGAGTAGCGGGCGTGCTCCTCATGGGCACGAGCCACCTCGGCGCGGATCTCCTCGATGTCCTTGACCTTGTCCCGGTATTTCTTGTCCATCTGCAGGATCTGCTTCTCTTCCCCGCAAAGGGCACGGTAGATGCGCTCGCGTTCGGATTCATCCGAAGTGTAGGAGAGGTCCAGGTAGTCGTTGGCGTGGCGGCGGGCATTGTTCACGGCCGTCTGTGCCTTGCCTGCGGGGCTGACCAGGGACGCGACGACGGTGACGGCCAGGACGCCGATAATCACGCTCAGGGACAGTCCGGTGCTTACCTCTACTACCTCAACGTGCTCGCCGTTGTTGATGAACCACAGGGTGTTCTCGTGCAGCGCGTGGAGGACCAGCTTCACGCCGATGAAGGCCAGGATCGCGGCCAGGCCGTAGGAGAGGTAGATCAGGCGGTCCAGCAGGCCGTCGATCAGGAAGTAAAGCTGGCGCAGACCCATCAGGGAGAACGCAGTGGCCGTGAAGACGATGAAGGTGTTCTGCGTCAGGCCGAAGATGGCCGGAATGGAGTCCAGCGCGAAGAGGATGTCCGTGCCGCCGATGGCCACCATGACCAGCAGCATCGGGGTAAGGACCTTCTTGCCGTTCTCAACGGTCATCAGCTTGTCGCCGTCGTAGTGGTCGGTGGTGGGCAGCACGCGCTTGGCAATGCGGATGATGAAGTTGTTGGCCTCATCCTTCTCGCTGTCTTCGGGCTTGAGCAGGTTGCCCGCGGTGATCAGCAGGATCAGGCCGAAGAGGTAGAAGATCCAGGAGAAGGAGTTGATCAGGGCCGCGCCCAGGAAGATGAAACCCGTCCGGGCGATCAGGGCGAAGACAATGCCGAAAAGCAGGACCTTCTGCTGGTCCTCCCGGGGCACCCGGAAGGAGGCCATGATGATCAGGAAGACAAACAGGTTGTCCACCGAAAGGGCCTTCTCCGTGATGTAGCCGGCGAAGTACTCACCGCCCATGGTGACCCCGCCGAAGACCAGCACCAGGACGCCGAAGACGATGGCCAGGCCCACGTAGATGGAGGACCAGACGGCCGCTTCCTTCAGCGTGGGGATGTGCGCCTTGCGGATGTGGAAAAAGTAGTCGAAGGCCAGCAGGCCGAGGATGACGACGATCGTCACACCCCAGATCAGGGGGGAAACAGTCATGGGTTCTCTGCTTTCGTAGGGTACGCCAAGGGACCGTAAGTCTCTCCGGCAGCCGCTGGCTGCCCGCAAACCCCGGACGGGCGTCGGTGCCCTACGTGTTGACGAGGTATTGCATGGGTGGATACTCCCCTACGAACGCTCCACTTTACCCGAAGCCCGCGCCCTGCCGCGACGTCCACCGCTCAGTCCCCCTTGCCGTTCACGGAACCGGACCCGGGCAGGGGTGTTTCGAGCAGGACGAGATCCGCCGGGGTGTCTATGTCCAGGCTCTCGGGCTCGCTGCCGCACTCCACCAGGTCCACCAGGCCCGGGTGGGCGGCCAGGAACGTCCGGGCTCCGGAGTCTCCGCGCGCACCGGCAGCAGCGGCCCGGGCCAGCTGCGGGGCGAACAGCACGGGATGGCCGCGTTTGAGTTTCCCGTTTTCCAGCCGGTACCCCGCGCAGGAGACACGCGCGGGCGCTCCGCGGGAGATCAGGCGGGCTACGGTCTGCACGCTCAGCCCCGGCTGGTCCGAAAGCGCGACGAGGACCGGTTCCTCCGGCGCCAGCCGCAGTGCCTCCGCCGTGCCGGCACGGAAGGAGGAACCCATTCCGGTTTCCCAGTCCGGGTTCGTCAGGACATGGGTACCGGCGAGGTTGGCCGTGGCCCGGACCCGCCGCGATTCGGCCCCAAGAACCACGATGACGCGCGAACAGCCGCCGCCCGCCAGTACACCGGCAATGTGCTCGATGAGGGGAGCACCGTTAAACGGCAGCAGCGCCTTGGGGCCCAGCCCCAGGCGGGTTCCGCTCCCTGCCGCCAGGAGAACCGCACTAACCATGTCCCGAACACAAACACACCGGGTGCCTTAACCACAACTGCCGCACACGGATGAACCTGTGCGGCAGTTGCATGGGGCCGGGTGGACGCCGGCGGCCGGGCGGACTCAGCCCTCGCAGTCCCTGCAGTACTTCGTGCCGTTTTTCTCCAGTGCGAACTGGGATCGGTGGCGGACCAGGAAGCAGGAACCGCAGGTGAATTCGTCCTCCTGGGCGGGCACTACCCGGACCAGGAGCTCTTCGCCGGACAGATCGGCCCCCGGCAGTTCGAAGGCTTCGGCAGCTTCGGATTCGTCGACGTCAACTACGGCAGACTGCTTGTCGACCCGGCGGGTCTGGAGTTCCTCAATGGACGCAGTCCCGGTGTCCTCTTCAGTCTTGCGCGGTGCGTCATAATCCGTAGCCATGTCCAGGCTCACTCTCCAATGCGTGGTGGGTGGGGTCGATCCAAGCAACCCGATGGTAACCGGTACCCCCGGTACCGGAGGTGCAACAGCGCAATATACGCGACACATTGCGCTGTTCGCGCAAAAGCGGACGCCGCCCGAAGGTCCAGCCCTGAAGAAAGCCGGTGAGCTGGACAGCACTATGCCCGCCCCGGATTCCGGGACGGGCATAGTGCTGATAATCCTGGCTGGCAGCAGCCAGGCCCAGCCGGCTACTTGCCGTCAGGCTGGGGACGTGCCGGATCCATGGAGGACCCGCCGCCGGAGGTGTGCGAACGGTCGGCCGGGTTCGATGTACCCGCCACGGAGGAAGCTCCGCCGCCGTTTGAGCTGCTGGAGCCCGAACCGCCGCCCGACGTGCCGGTCACGCTGTCCTTGGCCCCAGAGGCCGCTTCCTTGGCCGAGGATGCAGCATCCTTAGCCACCGAGGAAGCCTTTTCCTGGATCCCCGGCGCCTTCTGCTTTGCCCACTCGGTGCCATGGTTCACGGTGTCCTGCACCTTGGGATCGTTCCACAGCGCCTTGATCTTCTCCCGGCCGGCCTGGGAACCAATCAGGTATCCAACGCCAATTCCTGCCAGGAAAGTCATCTTCTTAACCATGGTGCTCCTCATTCCCGCCCCGTCCGAGGCATCATGATGTACCGGTCCTCCCCGCAGCGGAACACCGCCGCAAGGAATTAAACAGCAACCTTACTACCTGTTTCCCGTCAGGGCACATCCATCAGCCGCGACCGGATCAGGAAACGTTTCCCCTCCGGCGCCTCGACGGAAAAACCGCTTCCGCGTCCGGCAACGACGTCGATGGTCAGGTGGGTGTGCTTCCAGTACTCAAACTGTTCGGCCGACATCCAGAACCCGATCTCTCCGCCGTCGAGGTTGAAGGTGCCGAGCAGCACATCCGCTTCGGAAGTAATGAAGTCCCCTTCGGGGTAACACATCGGCGAGGAACCATCACAGCACCCGCCGGACTGGTGAAACATCAACGGCCCGTGCTGCTCCTTCAGCGATCTCAGCAGGTCCCGCGCCGCGGGCGTCAGCCCCACCCGGGAAACAGTTTCCCCGGGCAGGGCCGGCGCAGCGTCCAGGACCGCGTCCTGTACCGGTTCCATCAGTACTGGACCACCACCCGTCCGTCGATCCGGCCGGCAGCCAGTTCGTCGAAGACGTCGTTGATGTCACCGAGCGGACGCGTGGCGATCTTCGGGTGGATGAGGCCCCTGGCATAGAAGTCCAGTGCCTCGACCATGTCCTGGCGGGTCCCCACGATTGAGCCGCGGATAGTCAGGCCCTTGAGCACGATGTCGAAGATCGGCGCCGGGAAATCCCCCGGGGGCAGGCCGTTGAAGACGATCGTTCCGCCCCTGCGGGCCATTCCGATGGCCTGGCCAAAGGCAGAGGGGTGCACCGCCGTCACCAGCACGCCGTGCGCTCCCCCTGTCTGCGCCTGGATGGCTTCCACCGGATCCTCGTTCAGGGCATTGACCGTGACCTCCGCACCGAATTCGCGCGCCAGCGCCAGTTTGTCATCAGCAATGTCCACGGCCGCGACCCGCAGTCCCATCGCTTTGGCATACTGCACGGCAACATGCCCCAGTCCGCCGATTCCGGAGATGACTACCCACTGCCCCGGCCGGGTGTCAGTCACTTTCAGCCCTTTGTACACCGTGACGCCGGCACAAAGCACCGGTGCGACCTCCACCGGGTCCGCCCCCTCTGGAATGTGCGCCGCGAACTTCTCATCCACCAGCATGTACTCGCCGAAGGACCCGTTGACGGTGTAGCCGCCGTTCTGCTGCTGCTCGCAGAGTGTTTCCCAGCCGGTGCGGCAGTATTCGCAGACGCCGCAGGCGGACCACAGCCACGCGTTGCCCACCATGTCCCCTTCCTTCAGCGCGGTCACGCCTTCGCCGAGCGCAACCACACGACCCACGCCCTCGTGTCCCGGTATGAAGGGCGGGCTGGGCTTCACCGGCCAGTCCCCCTGTGCAGCATGCAGGTCCGTGTGGCACACGCCGGTGGAAATGAGCTTGACCAGGACCTGTCCCGGGCCGGGGCTCGGAACATCGTTTTCTCCCACGGTGAGCGGTTCGCCCAGGGTGTTGACGACCGCGGCCTGCATGCGTTCCATGTCGATCTCCTTCTTTGGGGGTGTACTGCTGGGGGGACTGGCGGTGGAACCGGACTGATTAGAAGAAGCCCTGCTTGGATTCGGCGTAGCTGACCAGCAGGTTCTTGGTCTGCTGGTAGTGGTCCAGCATCATGGCGTGGTTCTCGCGTCCGATGCCGGAAGACTTGTAGCCGCCGAACGCCGCGTGCGCGGGGTAGGCGTGGTAGTTGTTCACCCACACGCGTCCGGCCTGGATATCCCTGCCGGCCCGGTAAGCAGTGTTGCCGTTCCGGGACCAGACGCCGGCACCGAGGCCGTAGAGGGTGTCATTGGCAATGGACAGGGCCTCACCGTAGTCCGAGAAGCGCGTCACCGACACCACCGGCCCGAAAATCTCCTCCTGGAAGATGCGCATGTTGTTGGTGCCCTCAAACACGGTCGGCTCAACGTAGAAGCCACCCGCCAGGTCGCCGTCGAGCATGTTGCGCTGTCCGCCGGCCAGGACCTTGGCGCCTTCCTGCCCGGCAATGTCCATGTAGGAGAGGATCTTCTCCAGCTGGTCGTTGGATGCCTGGGCGCCCACCATGGTGTTGGTGTCCAGCGGGTTGCCTTGGATCATCTGTGCGGTCCGGGCGAGGGCGTCGCTCATGAAGCTGTCGTACATGGATTCCTGCACGAGTGCCCGGGAAGGACAGGTGCAGACCTCGCCCTGGTTGAGGGCGAACATGTTGAAGCCTTCCAGCGCCTTGTCGTAGAAAGCATCATCCTGGGCGGCCACGTCGGCGAAGAAGATATTGGGGCTTTTTCCGCCGAGCTCCAGGGTGACCGGAATGAGGTTCTGGCTGGCGTACTGCATGATCAGGCGTCCCGTGGTGGTCTCACCCGTGAAGGCGATCTTCCGGATCCGCTTGGAGGAGGCCAGCGGTTTTCCGGCTTCCACGCCGAAGCCGTTGACGATGTTCAGCACGCCTGCGGGCAGCAGGTCCGCAATCAGTTCCGCCAGCACCAGGATGGACGCGGGAGTCTGCTCGGCGGGCTTGAGGACGACGGCGTTGCCTGCCGCGAGCGCCGGAGCCAGCTTCCAGGTGGCCATGAGGATAGGGAAGTTCCAGGGGATGATCTGCCCGACGACGCCGAGCGGCTCGTGGAAGTGGTACGCCGTGGTGTTGTCATCGATCTGGGACAGCGTGCCTTCCTGGGCACGGATGGCACCGGCGAAGTACCGGAAGTGGTCCACGGCCAGCGGCATGTCGGCTGCAAGGGTCTCCCGGACCGGCTTGCCGTTGTCCCAGGTCTCGGCGACGGCCAGCATCTCGAGGTTTTCCTCGATCCGGTCGGCGATGCGGTTCAGGATATTTGCCCGCTCCGCCACGGAGGTCTTGCCCCACGACGGCGCTGCCTTGTGCGCTGCATCCAGCGCGAGGTCGATGTCCTCGGACGTGCCGCGGGCGACTTCGCAGAAGACCTTGCCTGTCACCGGTGAAACGTTCTCAAAGTAGCCGCCCTTAACCGGGGCGACCCATTCTCCCCCGATCCAGTTCTCGTAGCGGGGCTTGAATGAAACAAGTGCCTCGCCCTGTCCGGGCTGCGCGTAAACGGTCATGACTTGTCTGCTCCTCATTTGAGCGTTGGTACACGACCTCGGTGTCGTGTTCCGTCGGTGAACCGAACAGTACGCAGGCAGACGTAGCATCTGCGTAGCAGACAGGTTTGCGCACCGTCTGGCGGGTTTCGGCAGACAGGATTATGGTTACCTGGGGCAATTTCTCACTGATCGAGATATAAGGAAAGCTAATGAGTTCCGAACTTAGTGGCAGCAGTACCGCACCGAAGGCCAGCCGCTACATCCGCTACCGCTGGTGGGGCCTGCTGGCCATTAGCCTCGGGGTAGCGATGATCATCATGGACGCCACGATCGTGTCCGTGTCTGTTCCCTCGATCGTCGGAGACCTGGGCATCTCCAGTACCGAAATCCAGTGGGTTCAGGAGATTTACACCCTGCTCTTCGCCGCCCTGCTGCTGACCTGGGGCCGGATTGCGGACCGGGTGGGCCGGCGCCGGATCATGCTGATCGGCGTCGTGGTCTTTGTCGCCGCCTCGGTGCTGTGCGCGCTCGCCGAATCCGGCGGGATCCTGATCCTGGGCCGTGCGCTGCAGGGCCTGGGAGGGTCCATGATCCTGCCCACCACCCTGGCGCTGTTGAATGCGAACTTCCAGGGCCGGGACCGCGGCATTGCCTTCGCGGTCTGGGGATCCACGATCGGCGGCATGGCAGCCATCGGCCCGTTGCTGGGCGGCTGGCTGACCGAGAATGCGAGCTGGCGCTGGGCCTTCGGCATCAACATTCCGGTGGGCGTTCTGGTAGTTGCCGGGCTGCTGCTGTTCGTGGCGGAATCCTCGGAAGCCGTTACCGGCGCCGCCCAGCGGCTGGACCTCGGCGGCGCCGCACTGTCCATCCTGGGCTTCGGCGCGCTGGTCTTCGGGCTGATCGAGGGCCGCAGCTACGGCTGGTGGAACGCCACCGAGGATGCACCGTTCCAAGTTGGGTCCCTCTCCCCCGTGCCGGTGGCCTTTGCAGTGGCCGTGGCGGCACTGGCCTGCTTCGTGCTGCTTGAGCGATCACGGACCGCGGCGGGCAAGGGGGTCATCCTGGACCTCTCCCTGTTCCGCATCCCGTCCTTCGCCAACGGCAACGTGACCGCACTGATTGTGAGCTTCGGTGAGTTCGGACTGATCTTGTCCCTGCCGCTGTGGTTCCAGAACGTGCTGGGCTACACCGCCTTCCAAGCCGGCCTGGCATTGCTCCCCCTGGCGGCCGGTTCGTTCCTTGCCTCCGGCGGCGTCGCCTCGCTGGCCAGGAAGTACAGTCCCGTGGTGGTGGTGCGGATGGGCCTGGCCCTGGAAATCCTCAGCATCGCCGCGCTTGCCCTGCTCATCCGTCCGGACAGCACCGCCTGGCTCACTTCCCCGATCCTGCTCTTCTACGGCATCGGCGTCGGCCTGGCCACCGCACAGCTGACCTCGGTGATCCTGGCCGAGGTTCCCCTGGCCAAGAGCGGCCAGGGCTCCGCCACCCAGAGCACGGCCCGGCAGACGGGCTCGGCCCTGGGCATCGCGGTACTGGGAACGGCGTTCTTCACCACGCTGCGCACCGGAACCGAGAACCAGGTTGCTGATGCGGTTGCCGGGGCACCCCAGCTTGCCGGAGCCGTTGATTCGGTGAATGCCACCTCGGGCGGCAGCATCACGGCCCTGGCAGCAGATCCCCAGACTGCCTTCATTGCCGATGCCGCCCGGGATGCCATGACCAGCGGCGCATCCCTGGCCGGCTGGATTGCCGCCGGGGCGCTGCTCATCGGTTTCCTGACCAGCCTGCGGATCAAACCGGTCACCGGGCCGCAGGCCGGCGAGCCTGCCGGCGTCCGGGCAACGGATCACGGCGGAGAAGCCCGCTCCTAGGCCAGTTCGCGTTCGATCCGCTGCAGCCCCGCGACTACCGCCGCCCGTCGCGGGGAGCGCGGGGGCAGCAGCTGCAGCGCCAGGCGCCAGGCCTCGGCGTCGTACGCTGCTTCGTCGAGCTCGAGGTACTGCAGTACCGTCTCGACTCCGGCTTCAGCCAGAACTGCCTCGCGCAGTTCAGCGCTCAGCCTCCGCCGCAGTTCCACGATGCCCGGAGCCAGGGAATGCGGCAGCACGGGGCCTTTGTAGATGTTCAAAGCCAACCGGTGCGCGCCGCGGGAGAGGCAGGCGCGGACCTGCCCGGCGTCGAGCACCAGATCCGCCGGCAGGCGGTACGGCCGTGACTCGGGCACAATCCGTGCCGATGCCGAACGGGAAAGGAGCTTGCGCAGCCGCAGCATTTCGGCCCGGACACTGCCCACCGAGGCTTCCTCCGGATACGCAAGCACCGCCAGTTCCTCGGCCGTAAGACCGCGCGGGTGCAGGGCCAGCAGGGTCATCAGTTCCGAATGGCGCTGGCTTAGCTGCAGCCTGGTTCCGTCCACGCACAGCACGGCGGCATCTGCCCCGAGGATTTGCAGGCTGTCCTGGTACAGCCCGGGCCGCGCCTCCCGGGCCGTACTGGTCCGCCGCCCCTGGGGCCGCTGCTGGCTCTGCAGGCGTTCGACCCGCAGCTGGGCTGTGGCGGCAGCGACGGCTGCTTCGACCAGAGCGAGGGTGTGGACGGCGACAGCTTCTTCCTTGCCGGTAATATCCACTACGCCCAGCACGCTCCCGGAATCGGGGTCGTGGACGGGAACCGCGGTGCAGGACCAGGGATGCACCTGGGGGCTGAAGTGCTCGGCTCCCGCAATCTGCACACTGTGCCCGGTCACAAGGGCGGTACCCGGAGCACTGGTGCCGATCGAGTTTTCAGACCAGTCGGTTCCGGGCATGAACATCATGCCTTCCGCCCGGCGCAGCAGCTCGGGATCACCGTCGACCCACAGCAGCCGTCCCAGCTGATCCCCTACTGCCACCAGCAGCCCGCTGTCCTTGCCGGGTTCAACCAGCAGGCGCTGGATGACGGGCATGATCGATGCCAGCGGGTGGGAGGCGCGGTAGGCGGCCAGTTCGTCGCCGTCGAACACCAGGGCAGGGGCAGCCGCATCCGGATCAGGCAGGTGTCGCAGCGACCGCTGCCAGGATTCCAGGACCCCGGGCCGCAGCACATCCAGCACCCGGCCCTGCGTCCGCAGGTTTTCGTGCGCCAGCCAGGCGTCCTGCTGGAGTGATTCCGCCGTCCGGGGCTTCCGCCCGTGCACGGCTCTTCGAGTGTGCTGCACCGTCCAACCTATCCGCACTGATAAGGAGACCGCTCACGCCGGCAGTCCTTTGCCGGGGCAGCCAGGGGCTGCCCGTCCATGGTGACACGGCTCACGTTCGAGTACCAGCCTTACAGCGGTGCCGGCCCTCAACAGGACCGGGTCACGACGGCGTGCAGTGCCCCGTTAAACGTCTGTTGCCAGGGCGCGTGGTGCACCCTGGCAACAGATCTGCTCAGGCGAGGAGGAACGGGAGGCGGCAGTTAGCCGGCGTCGCCGCGGGAGATCCGGGTCATTTCCTCGCGGTCCACGACTTTGACTCGCTCACGGACCAGCTCGCCGATTCCGGGATCCCCGTGGACGTAGCTCGCGCCGAGGGACTTTTCGTAAGCGTCCAGCCGCTTCCACCCTTCCCAGGTGGTGTACTCGACGCCGCGCTCTTCCAGCAGCGAGATGATGGCACCGGGATCCGGTTCTTCGGCTGCGGGGAGGGTGCGCCGGTCCTCCAGCAGGTAGCCGATGGTCTCCAGTGCATCACCCTTGGTGTGGCCGATCAGGCCGACCGGTCCGCGTTTGATCCAACCAGTCGTGTAGATGCCGGGAACCGGTTCGCCGCTGGTGTCCACCACGCGGCCGCCTTCGTTGGGGATCACGCCGCGGCGGGAATCGTAGCCAACCTCAGGCAGCTCGGACCCGAAGTAGCCGACGGCGCGGTAGACGGCCTGGACCGGGTAGTCCACGAATTCTCCGGTGCCGCGCGCGTTGCCGGTGCCGTCAAGTTCGGTGCGTTCCATCTTGATGCCGGCAACCTTGCCGGGAGCGGACGGATCTTCCTGGATCTCCACCGGCGAGTGCAGGAAGTGCAGGTGCAGCCGGCGGGAGGCACCCGTGTCCTGCTCCTCGACCAGCCAGTTGGTCAGGGTGTTGACCATGGTCTTGGTCTGGTTGTTGGTACGGATCTGCTCATCCGAGGCTTCGTCGAACTCGAAGTCCTCGGGATACAGAACGATGTCCACATCGCGCGAGTGCGAGAGTTCGCGCAGTTCCAGCGGCGTGAACTTCACCTGGGCCGGTCCGCGGCGGCCAAAGACATGGACGTCGGTCACCGGGGACTTCTTCAGGCCCTCATAAACGTTGGAGGGAATTTCGGTGGTCAGCAGGTCATCGGCATGCTTGGACAGGATCCGGGCGACGTCGAGGGCCACGTTGCCGTTGCCGATCACCGCGATCTCCCTGGCATCCAGCGGCCAGTCACGCGGCACGTCCGGGTTGCCGTCATACCAGGACACAAAGTCCGCACCGCCGAAGGAGCCTTCAAGCTCGATGCCCGGGATATCCAGGGGCGCATCCTTGAGCGCCCCGGTGGCAAAAATGATGGCGTCGTAGAAGTGCCGGAAGTCCTTGAGCGTGAGGTCTCGCCCGTAGTTCACGTTGCCGAGGAAGCGGATGTCGCCGCGGTCCAGGACCTTTTCCAGGGCGTTGACGATGCCTTTGATACGCGGGTGGTCCGGGGCCACTCCGTAGCGGATCAAGCCATAAGGTGCCGGGTACTGGTCGAAGAGGTCGATGCTGACTTCGAAGTCGCGGTCGGCTTTGGTCAGGATGTCTGCCGCGTAAACGCCGGCCGGACCAGCACCGATAATCGCGACCCGCATGGGACGGTTCGAGCTGTCCGGAGCTGAGTTAGACACGTATAGTCCTTCTTCTTGGGAGTCGTGGCACGCAATAGGCGCACAGTTATCTATTCTAATTGCCCCTGATCAAGCCGTCTAAATGACAAGCCTGCCGACCGGGGGAATACGCGCAGGGCGTAGCGCGTTGCATCGCGTATGCCCCATGAGCCGACAGCCGGCGCTTCTGCCGCCGATGCACCCGTTTCTTCCCCCGCGACCTCCGCGGACCCGCCTGCAGCCGTCCGGGATAGGGCAGGAAACCGCACCCCGGTGCCGGGCCATGACGAGAAGCTCAGCGGATCGGGCCTGCTTTTTGGAATTGGTGCGTATGGAATCTGGGGATTCCTGCCGCTTTACTTCCTGCTCTTGGAGCCTGCCGGCGCTTTGGAGATTGTGGCGGCACGGATCGTCTTCTCGCTCGTGTTCTGCGCTTTGCTGCTTTCGGTCATGCGCTCCTGGCACAAGGTCCTGGCTGCCGGACGCGACCTTCGCCTGCTCGGCACGCTCAGCCTGGCGGCAGTTCTCATCGCGGTGAACTGGCTCGTTTTTGCCTGGGCAGTCCTGAACGGCCATGCCGTCGAGGCGGCACTTGGCTACTTCATCAATCCGCTGGTCTCCGTGCTCCTGGGCGTATTCCTCCTCAAGGAGAAGCTGCGGCCGCTGCAGTGGGCCGCCATAGCCGTCAGTTTCATTGCCGTGCTGGTCCTGGCCCTGGGCTACGGCAACGTGCCCTGGGTGTCCCTGGCCCTTGCCTTCAGTTTCGGGTTCTACGGCCTGGTCAAAAAGGGCGTGGGAGGAAAGGTTGACGCCGTTTCCAGCCTCTCGATCGAAACTGCCGTCCTCGTCCCGGTTGCCGCCGCAGTACTGGTGGTGATGTTCCTGAACGGCAGCGGTACCCTGCTGAGCTTCGGACCCGCCCACTTCTGGCTGCTCGCAGGGTCGGGGATCGCCACCGCGGTGCCGCTCATCTTCTTTGGCGCGGCCGCAGGCCGGCTGCCGCTGACCACGATCGGCATGCTGCAGTATCTGGCGCCCATCCTGCAGTTCACCATGGCCCTGCTGGTCTTCCACGAGGCCATGCCGCCGGAGCGCTGGGCCGGTTTTGGGCTGGTCTGGCTGGCACTGGCGATACTCAGCCTCGACATGCTGGGATCCCAGCGCCGGACCCGGCTGCGCAGGGCAGCCCTGTCGTAGGGTCTTTTCCCTTCCTGCCCGCCCGGCCGGAAGGGCACAGACACAGACGAACGGCGAAGGAGAAATCCTTCGCCGTTCGTCTGTCCGGGAGCAGCCCTACTCCGCCCCGGCGGTGTGCCTGCGGCGAAGCAGCAGGAGCACTGCCCCTCCGCTGAGCACCATGAAGGTACCGGCAGCAGCGGTCAGGATCTGCCCCGGCGCGGCCCCGGTGGCAGCCAGCGCCTTCGGCGCGGCAGTGGCGGCCGACGCCGGTGCGCCGAGCACCGTCACGGCGGGCTGCACGGAGAAGGACTGCCATCCGGCGAGTGTTCCCTCCAGGGTGTACAGCGCGACGCGGTGCTCTCCCGCCTCCAGGCTGGCCGGGATCTGAACCGGCAGCGTCCCGTCGGCGCCGACGCTCAGAATGCCGGCCTTGATGGGCGTGGAGTGCAGGAACACCTGGTACTGCTCGCCGGGTGTGAGGCCCGTCAGGCGCAGCTGGCTGCCGGTCGCCTGGGCGGCAAAGCTGCCGCGGGCCGCGGGAACCAGCAGTGCCGGATCGCTGGACTGCAGTTCGGTCCGTGCGGGGGCCGGTGACGGCGACGGCGTTTCGGCAGGATCCGGTTTCGGGGAAGGGGACGGCTCCGTGGGCGGTTCCGGCACAGGTGCGGTGACGGCCGGTTCGGCCGGTGCCGGAGCCGGCAGTTCAGCCTCCGCCGACGCGGTGGGCGCAGGCTCAGCCGAGGGCAACGGCCCGGGCAAGGCTGGAGCGACCCCGGGGGCGGCTTCGGGTGCCGGAACCGGGTCGTCAACAGGAGCGGTAGCGGGTGCCGGAACCGGGTCCGCCTCAACCCCAGCCTCGGCAGCCGGTGCCGTCGCGGGCAGCTGGGAGGGCGTTTCAGCAGGCGTTTGCGCAGGCGTTTCGACCGCAGACCGGGCAGGTGTTTCGACCGCAGGCCGGGCAGTCGTTTCGTCCGAGGGCCGGGCAGTCGTTTCGTCCGAGGGCCGGGCAGTCGTTTCGTCCGGCGTCGGTGCAGGCGTTTCAGGTGCGTCAGCCGGTTTCTGAGTCTCCGCCTCTTCGGATGCCTGCGGTGGAATCTGTGTCGGTTCCGGCGCTGCAGGGGCGGGTGCGGGCCGTTCGTACTGGCCGAAGTTGACGGTCGCCAGGTACACGCCCTTGTTTGGCCCGGAGGTCAGGAGGACAACTCCGATGCCCAGGTCGGTATCCGCGGCCCGGAGCATGTTTGCGCGGTGGGGCTCGGAGTTGACCCACCATTCAAAGGCCTGGTCCACGCTCATGTTCCAGGCGATGTTCTCTGATGCGTGCCTGGCGCCGGCCGGATATTGGGAGGCGAAGGACGGATTGTGAGTGAAGGTACCCGCGCCGTCCCTGTTGGCTGTCTGCGCGGACCTGAGCGTCCAGTCCTGCGCCACGGCCGCGATTCCGTTGTTCCATGCCAAAGGTTTCAACGCGTGTTGAGCGCGGTAATCGTTGACCAGGGAGTGGAGCCGGACGGCCGCCTGGCCGTCAACTGCCGTGGCGGACGCTGCCGGCAGTGAAATGGCAGTAACCCCCACCGCCAGTGCGAGCGCAGCAAAAACGCCCGCGAGTTTCCTCAATCGCATTGCTTTGTAGTCCTTGCCTCGAGACCCGCGGGTTTCCCCGTGGAGGCCTGTCCTGCGCGGCCATCCCCAAAACGGCCGCGACACGCCGCATGGTTACGGGGTGCTTGACATGCAATGTAATCGAGGAAACTACAATTTACAATCTTCACATTTCTGACTCTGTTCACATTGTTCTCGTGAACCACTCCAGAAACACAGGAACTGCAGGAGCGCCGGCTCCTGCAGTTCCTGAAAGGCAGCGGACCTAGACTCTGGTCGCGCCGGCCTCTTCCTGAGCCTGTGTGCCGGAGTGCCCGACGCGGAGCGTCTCGCCCTGGAAAAACCCGGGGCTCCGGCGGTACATCATCAGCATCAGGACGGCACCCAGTCCGATCACGCCCATTCCCAGGACGAAGACCAGGCCGACACCGCCGAGGGAGGATCCGGAACCGTAGTCAGGGTCCATGGAGTCCACGGCTGTCTTGGCGAACATCACGAACAGGATCACTCCGCCCAGCGCCGGGGCGAGGATCTTGAGCAGGAAGCCGCGGACTGAGGTGAAAGCCTCGCGGCGGAAGTACCAGACACATGCCAGGGCGGTGATGCCGTAGTAGAAGCAGATCATCAGGCCCAGGGCGGTAATGGTGTCCCACAGCGCATTCTCCGACAGGAGCCTGGTGATGACGTAGAAGCCTGCTGCAGCCACGGCTGCCGCGACCGTGGCATAACCGGGCGACCTGTACGCGGGGCTGATCCTGCCGAAACGGCCGGGCAGTGCGCGGTAGTGCCCCATCGCCAGCAGGGTGCGGGCCGGCGAAACGAAGGTCGACTGCAGGGACGCCGCCGAACTGCTGAGGATGGACAGTGACATCAGGATCGCGAAGGGACCCATGACGGGGCTGGCCAGGACCGCAAAGATGCTCTCCTGGTTGTCCGGGTTGCCCGCTCCGAGCTCCCCGTCTCCCACACCGGCATAGGAGATCACCGCCAGGGCGATCATCATGTAGATCAGCACAATCACGAAGACCGTGGCAGTGGCGGCGCGGCCCGGCGTGCGGTCCGGATCGCGGGTCTCCTCATTCATGGTCAGGGTGACGTCCCAGCCCCAGTACACGAAGATCGACAGCGAGACTCCGGCGGCGAAGGCGGAGAAAGACTCAACCGCGAACGGATTGAACCAGTCGGCGCTGATTTGCAGTGCGTCGAACGCCGTTCCCTGTGCCACGTGGATAAACGCAGCCACCGAGAACCAGGTGAGCACCACCAGCTGGAAGCCCACCAGGACATACTGCACGGCCTTGGTGGTCTCAACTCCGCGGTACGAGATCCAGCAGGCCACGGCAATGAAGGCCAGGGTGGTAGCGATGTTCACCGGAAGGTTGCGCGTCAGGTCTGCCAGCGCATCATTACCCGTTACCTGCGCGAGCATGAGGTAGAAGAAATCGACTGCCACCGCAGCCAGGTTGGAGAGCACGATGATGGTCGCCGCAATCAGCCCCCACCCGCCCATCCAGCCCACCCACGGCCCGAACGCACGTGTTGCCCAGGTGAAGGAGGTGCCGGAATCCGGCATGGCGGTGTTCAGCTGCCGGTAGCCGATGGCCACGAGGATCATCGGAATGAAGCCCACCAGGAAGATCGCAGGGAGCTGCACACCGACTTCGGCGACCGTGGGGCCCAGCCCTGACGTGAGCGTGTAGGCCGGAGCGATGCAGGAGATGCCAATGACGACGGCGCCCAGGAGCCCCACCTGTCCGCCTTTGAGTCCCTTGCTGCTCAGGCCGGTCCCCCGGGCACCGGCTGCGGACTTACGGGTTCTTGTGCTCATTGTGGCTCTCCTGGCTGGGGGTTGGCGAACTCCGGGCCCAAGGGCGCGGGTCCGGTGTAGTTGCGGGGCACCACCACCATGGGAACGGGCAGGCTGCGCAGGACCTTGGATGCCGTGGGGCCGATAAAGAGCTGGTTTTGCCGGGCAAGCCGGCTGGATCCGATCACCAGGATCTCGCCGTCGTCGAATTCCATGCCGTCCACGGCGTTCTCGATGGTGCGGCCCTGGGCCGCTTCACCGGTAACCTCGCAGCGGCCGGACGTGAGGACCTTGGCACGGGCCACCCGGTCGGCGATGTGCAGCCGGGCTTCGTCCATGGCAGCTCCGGCCTGGGAGTCCAGCGCGAGCATCGACACGAGCCGCAGCGGCAGTCCCCGGCGTGCTGCGGATTCCGAGGCGACCTCAAGCACGTCTTCGGCACCCCGGCGCTCCCCCACGGCGCAGGTGATCCGCGAAATCGGGGCCACACGGCTGTAGCCGCGCGGGGCGAGCGCCACGGGGATGTGGGCTGCGTGCAGCAGGGCGTTGGCAACGCTGCCGATGGTGAAGCGCTTGAAGATACCGTTACTCCCGGCGCCTACGACGATAAGTTCGGCACCGAACTCGGCGGCCGCATCGATCAGGCCGCGGGCGTCTGAATCCGCGGGACGGATGTGCCCCCGGGCCTCGACATCCTCCGGGACCAGGGCCAGGGCCTCGTCCAGCCAGGTTCCCATCTGCTCGGTCAGCAGGCCGGCATAGGAACGGTCGGGCGGATAGACCGCTGTGTAGGGGGATTCCGCGGGATCCACCATCACCAGGTCCAGTGACGCGCCCTGGCTGCGGGCGATGGCGCAGGCGAGGTTCAGTGCGTCCCTGCCCCGTTCCGTGGCTGTATAACCGACGACGTAGCGCACGGCGTCAGTCTTCGAACCGCGCGATGATGCGCTCTGCCGTCAGCGCGCCCATGCGGACGGCACCGTCGACATGCTGGTAGCCCTCCGCCGCCAGATCGGAGCAGGACCAGTAGATCGGCCCCACCGGAGCCAGCTGGTCCGGTCCGTACCGGTGCAGTCCGCCGAGGTCGTAGCTGGCGGCGTAAGCGCCGCGGGTCCATTCTTCCGAACCCCAGTCAGACTCGTAGTAGACCTCGGGTGTCAGGGCCTGATCCCCCAGGTAGCCGGCAATGGACTCCAGGATCGCCGTCTTGCGTTCCTCGGCACTGAGCTCGAACAAGGCGTCGGCTTTTTCGTCGGAGACAAAGCCCACCAGCGTGCCGCGGGAGTCCCCGTGGTTCGTGTTGTCATAGACCTCCTGCACCAGCTCATGGGCGCCGAAGCAAGTACCGGAGAGTCCTGCCTCCCGCCAGAACGGCGTCGGATAGACGGCGTGGACCTTGATCACCAGGCCCAGGGACTGGTGCTGGTGCATCTGGTGCTGCCGGCGGGGCAGGGGCGGGTCGAAGGAGACGCGGGAGTAGAGGTTCGGCGGGACCGCCATGATGGCGTAGCGGGCGGTGACCGTGACGCCGTCGGCCTCAGCCGTGACGGAGGTGCCCTCCGGACCGTCGGACCAGCGCAGCGTACGCACCGGAGCGTTGAGCACGACGTCGTTGCCCAGCTCAGCGGCCATACGCTCGGAGACCTGCTGCATGCCACCGGCAACGCGGCGGTCCAGGATGAAGTTCTCGTCCACGAGGTTGGAGAAGGACCCCGCTGAGGCTGCCATGAGCAGCGCCTGCAGCACGGAGAAGGAATGTGCGGGCTTGGTGAGCATGCCGCCGGCTACGAAGAGGCCGATATTGTTGCAGGCTTCCTCGTCCGTTGACTGGCTGCGCAGCCACTGGGAGAAGGAAACCGTGTCCAGTTCACGTGCCTGGGGATGGGTCCACGGCGCCGCCGGATCGGTTTGCGCGGTCAGTGCATCCAGGAGCTCGATCAGCCGCTCCATTTCCTTCGCCGTCGCTTCCGCCACCGGGAACATCTCCCCTGCGTAGCGCACGGCGCGGCGGTCGGAGCCGATGTACACGGATTCACCCTCGCGGTAGCGCGGGAACGTTTCCAGGCCCAGTTCCTCCACCAGTTCGCTCAGCGCGTCCTGGTCCGGCGAGATCCACTGGCCGCCGATCTCCAGGAAGGCGCCGTCGACAGTATCTGACCAGGTCCGGCCACCCACACGGCCGCGGGCTTCAAGCACGGCAACGGTCAGCCCGGCTGCCTTCAGCTTCCGCGCTGCCCGCAGGCCGGAAGGTCCTGCCCCAATGATGACGACGTTGCGTTCCAGGCTCTGCACTGTATTTCCTCTCTCGACGGCCGCATACGGCCGCTCCATGCCATAAATGAATACGATTCATTTAGTCGACACTCTAGCCGACCCAAGCGGAGCGGAGAGAGAGGCGTGTGCGAATATTAATTTTTGGGGCACCCAAGCACCCGTGACCTTTGGAGGAACGCATGCCGGCACCACGCGCCAGGCGAAGTGCCGGACGCCCACACCAGCGGGTGCTCACCCAGGAGAACATCACCGCGGCGGCCCTTGAGGTCATCGGCAGCCGGGGTTACGGGGGCTTCACCATGTCCTCGCTCGCAGCGAAGCTCCACGTGGCCCCCTCTGCCCTCTACAACCACGCCGCCTCGAAACAGGAAGTCCTGCGCTGGATCCAGGACGATCTCATGGCAGAAGTCGATGTGTCGGCGTTTGCATCGGAGCCATGGGAGCAGGCAGTCCGCGTCTGGGCGCGCTCCTACCGGAGCGTCTTCGTCCGGCACACGCCCCTGATTCCGGTGATTGCCGTGCTGCAGGTCAGCGGCGCACCTCGGACGCTTGCCATGTACGAGGCAGTCACGGCCGGATTCCTCCGGGCGGGATGGCGCGAGGCCGCCATAGTTCCGGCCATCGTCGCACTGGAATCCTTTATATTCGGCTCAGCGTTCGACGCCGTTGCGCCCGAGGACATTTTCGACACCGGTTCGCTGGCGGACCAGAGCCCGCTTTTCACCTCGGCCGTCGCGGCTGCCCACGCCCGGGAAGGCGGCAAGGGGGCCGAGGAGGCTTTCGAAGCCGGTTTGGACGCGGTGGTCCAGGGGTTTTCGGGGCAGTGCCACGCCGCCGGGCAAGCCTGATGATGAGACCAGCGAGCTGATCGGCAAGAGCGCGCTGCTGACAATCTGCAGACAAAAGAGGGCGGCCCCGGAATGTTCCGGAGACCGCCCGTTACTTTTGCAGCTGCAGCCTAGGCCTGGGCGCGGATTGCTGCTTCCAGCACGTCAAGGCCGTCCGAGAGCAGCTCATCGCTGATGACCAGCGGCGGCAGCAGGCGGATGACGTTCCCGTAGGTGCCGCAGGTGAGGATGATGACGCCCTCGGCCAGGCACGCCGCGGCGATCGCCTTGGCTGCTTCGGCGTTGGGAGCCTTGGACCCCGGCTTGACCAGTTCAATGGCCAGCATGGCGCCGCGTCCGCGGACCTCGCCGATGATGCCGGTTTTTTCAGCGGTCTCCTGCAGGCGGGGAACGGTCAGTTCCTCGATCCGGCGCGCCCGGCCGGCAAGGTCCTGTTCGGTCATGGTTTCGATGGCTGCCAGTGCCGAGGCGCAGGCCACCGGGTTGCCGCCGTACGTTCCGCCGAGGCCGCCGGGGTGGACGGCGTCGAGCAGGTCCGCCCGGCCGGTCACCGCGGAGAGCGGCATGCCGCCGGCGATGCCCTTGGCCATCGTCATAATGTCAGGAACAACGCCTTCGTGGTTCACGGCGAACCACTCACCGGTGCGGCAGAAACCGGACTGGACTTCATCCGCGATGAAGACGATTCCGTTTTCCTTGGCCCATGCTGCCAGGCGCGGAAGGAAGCCCTCCGCGGGGACGATGAAGCCGCCTTCGCCCTGGATCGGCTCGATCAGGAGGGCAGCAAGCTGGTCCGCGCCGATCTGCTTTTCGATCGCCAGGATCGCGCGCTCTGCGGCTTCGGTGCCGGTGATCTCCGGGTTCTCTTCACGGAACGGGTAGCTCATGGGCATGCGGTAAATCTCGGAGGCGAAGGGACCGAAACCGGTCTTGTACGGCATCGCCTTCGCGGTCAGGCCCATGGTGAGGTTCGTGCGGCCGTGGTACGCGTGGTCGAACGCGACCACAGCCTGGCGGCCGGTGGCCGAACGGGCAATCTTGATGGCGTTCTCCACCGCTTCGGCACCGGAGTTGAAGAGCACAGTGCGCTTCTCGTGGGTGCCCGGGGTGAGCTCTGCCAGCTTTTCGGCGACAGCTACGTAGCCTTCGTACGGGGTGACCATGAAGCAGGTGTGCGTGAACCGGGCAACCTGCTCCTGTGCCGCAGCGACGACGGCGGGATCAGAGGCGCCAACGCTGGTCACTGCGATACCCGAGCCGAGGTCGATGAACGAATTGCCGTCAACGTCCTGGATGATGCCGCCGTCGGCGTCCTGGACATACACGGGAACGCTGGATGCGACACCCTTGGCGACAACGGCTGCACGGCGCTCACTCAGCGCAGCGGACTTGGGCCCGGGGAAGGTTCCGGCGATGTTCCGCTTCTGCTCCAGCCGGTAGGTCGGTTCAGTGGCTGATGTGCTCATGGTTCTGCCTCTCAGGGGAAAAGTGATGGGGGCTATAGGCCGCAGTGATCCAAATTTACGCTTCAGGCCGGCACTGGGGGACAGCCATCCGCACAACAGAGTCCGCCACTTGCCGTGCATCCGTCCAATCCAGACATCCTATAGTTGAACTCGTGCCTATCTCCCTCACCACCCTCCTCGACACCAAAGACCTGGGTCTTGCCGTCAAGGGGACCGCGCCCGTTGAACCCGTTGAAGTGCAGTGGGTAGCGGTGACCGAGCTCGAAGATCCATCCCCGTTCCTGAGCGGCGGCGAAGTGGTGCTGACCACCGGCATCCGGCAGCGGACCGGTGCGGTGCAGCGCCGGTTCGTGGAGAGTGTGCACCGTGCCGGGGCACTTGCCATCGGCTTCGGCACCGGACTGAGCCAGGCACGGGTGCCGGGACCCCTCCTGGAAGAAGCCAACCGGTTGGGCGTGCCGGTATTCGAGGTTCCCTACGACACCCCGTTCATTGCCATCGGAAAGCTCGTGGCCGACGCGTTGTCGGCAGACCATACCGAGCACCTGCGCGACCTGCTCTCGGGGCACCAGATCCTGGCCCAGGCACTGCTCTCCGGGCAGGGCCTCGGCGGCCTGCTGCGGCAGCTGGGCCGCATCCTCGGATCCGAGGTGGCCCTCCACCGCTACGGCAGCCGCGTCTTCAGCACGGGGGAGCCGCCGGAAGGAACCCGCTGGCACAGCACGCCCATCGCCACCGGGATGCGGGACCGCTGCACCCTGGAAGTAGCCGAACCGTTCCGCCAGCCGGACTTGCTGGCCTATGCCCAGAGCCTGATCAGCGTGGAACTGAACAACCTCTCACGCAGGCGGGCCCGCGAACGCGTGGTGAACGGCCAGCTGCTGGCCGACGTGGTGGCGGGCAAGCTCTCCGGCCAGGACGCCGTCCACCGGCTGCGTGCCGCGGGGGTTGACACCGAGCGCCGCCAGCTGACCCTGCTGGTGGAGGCTGTCCCGGGCCAGGCGCGGCTCCTGCCGTCCCTGCCCCTGCCGGCAGTCTTCGACTCCGCCGTCACCGCCATCTGCGAGGACCGCCTGGCGCTCCTGGTGGCCGACGGAAATTCCACGGAGCTGGCCGCCGCCCTGGGTGACTACCTGCGGGAAGCCGGCATCACCGCCAAGGTGGGCGCGGGCGGCGCCTACGCCGAACCCGCGGGCCTTCGCTGGGGCTATTACGAGGCAAAGGAAGGGCTGCTGCGCGGCGCCGCGGTCAACGAACCCGACCGCCTGAGCCTGGCGTCGCTGCTGATGGCCAGCCGGGACGTCCCGTTGTCGGACCTCGCCGCGGAGGCCCTGGACCCGCTGACGGACTTCGACAGGGCCCACGACGCGGAGCTGGTCTCCACGCTCGAGAAGTACCTGGCCCTGAACGGTTCGGTTGCCAAGGTCGCGCAGGCGCTGGGCCTGCACCGGAACACGGTGCGTTACCGGCTCTCCCAAATTGCCGACCTTTCGGGCTACGACCCGTCGGTCACGGCAGACCGCGTCCACCTGTACCTCGCGCTGAACGTCCGCCGGCTCGCCGGATAGGACGGCGTGCCGGTGCCGGCCCCGTGCTGACCTCCGGCAGCGCCGTTTTGTGCCCCTTTGTGCCGGACTTTACTCTGTAGGGATGGACTTGCCAGCGCAGCCCGCCAGGACCCTTCACTGGGCGGGTACCGACGACCCCGGCCGCCGGGATACCGCCGTCGTCTCCTTCCGCGAAACGGAACTGGCCGCCAGCGGCACGTCCACGTGCGATGACTACAGTGCCACCTGGACGCTGAACACCTCCCCCGGCTGGGTGACCCGCCGGCTGCAGGTAGAGGTGACGGGCCCTGGCTGGTCGCGCTCCCTCGAACTGACACGCTCGGTCGACGGGCGCTGGGATTCCCAGGTGACGGCCTCCGGCAACCCTGACCTGCCCGCCCCGGGCATCGAAGATCCCCTGTCCCTGGACAACGCGCAGGACTGCGATCTCGGTCTGTGCCCGCTGACGAACACCATGCCGATCCTGCGGCTGGACCTGCTCAACCATGCCGCGCCGCCGGACGAGACACGGCTGACCATGGCTTGGGTGGAAATGCCCAGCCTGCGCGTCCTGGCCAGCGAACAGGTCTACTCACAGGTCTCCCCCTACCGCGAAGAACGCGGGAACGCGATTGTGCTTTACAGTTCCGCCACCCGCGGGTTCACTGCGGAACTCACCGTCGACGCAGACGGGGCTGTGATCGATTACCCCGGACTGGCCCGCCGGACCGGCTAGTTCCGTCCGTCACTGCGGGGAACGGGCGCGGACCAACCGGCCCCGACGCACGGCTAGGATTGAAGTACGCCCGCCTGCAACGTTGGAGATCCCCCCATGAGTGAAATGTTCCTGGAAAAGTTCCGCGCCCTGGTTCCGAAGTACCTTGAGGACAAATGGCGTGCCGAGGATGGTTTGGCTCCGGATGAGCTCGACGAGATCCTCGACGAACACGACTTCGACATTCCGCTGGTCCTGCGGGAGTTCTATCTGGCACTCGGCGGCTGCGAAGACCTGATGGAGGCCTACCACTTCTTCTGGGACCCCGACGAGCTCGAGGTGGAAGACGGCTACCTGCTGTTCCTGGAAGACGAAGACGAGAAGTTCGCCTGGGGATTCCGCGTGGACCAGCTGGCCGTGCCGGACCCGATCGTCTGGCGCCGCAACAATGCCCGCGGCGAGTGGCAGAGCGAAGAAGGCACCTTCAGCGAGTATGTCTTCGACATGTTCGAGTGGGTCTTCGAGGACGACGAAAACCAGGACGACCAGTAGTACCGGCCCGCGGGGGGGGGGGGCGCCCCCCCCCCCCCCCCCCCCCCCGCGCTCGGAACCCTACGCCTCGCGCTCCACGACGGCTTCGGCAAACGCTGCCAGGGATGCCTTGACCACGGAGTCGGGCATCGGTTCCAGGGCTGCGACAGCGTCTGCAGCCCACTGGCGTGCGACGTCCCAGGCCTGGGCAGTGGCGCGGTTGCCGCGGACTGCGGCCACAGCAGCAGCCAGGGCCTCATCCGATGTCAGGTCCGCGTCCACGAGTTCCAGGACTGCGGCAGCATCCACGTCACCGGCAGCGGCATTGCGCCGCAGCAGCAGGACCGGCAGGGTAGGGACACCTTCGCGCAGGTCTGTTCCGGGGGTCTTCCCCGACTTGTCCTTCAGCCCGGCGACGTCGATGACATCGTCGGCGAGCTGGAAGGCCACGCCGATCTTCTCGCCGTACTCGACCATGATCTCGACAGTCTTCGCGTCAGCGCCGCCGAACAGTGCGCCCAGCTGGCCGGACGCAGCAATCAGCGAGCCGGTTTTTCCGCCGATGACGGACAGGTAGTGCTCCAGCGGATCCTCGCCGTCGGCCGGACCCATGGTCTCTTGCAGCTGGCCCATGACCAGTCGTTCGAAAGTGCGGGCCTGGATCGCCAGGGCTTCGGGACCCAGAACGGAGACCAGGGAGGAAGCGCGTGCAAAGATCAGGTCGCCGGTCAGGACCGCCACCGAGTTTCCCCACACTTCGTGGGCCGTGGGGGCACCGCGGCGCACCGGAGCCGAGTCCATCACATCGTCGTGATAGAGGGTGGCAAGGTGGGTCAGTTCCACGACGACGGCGGAGGTACGGACCTCAGGCCCGCCCGGGTTCGGTCCCAGGTGGGAGGCCAGCAGCACCAGGAGCGGACGGATCCGCTTCCCGCCTGCCTCCAGCAGGTGCCTGGAGGTCGCGTCAGCGAAAGGGTCCGAGTTGGCAATAGCTTCCCGGAGCTCGTCTTCCACCTTCTCGAGGCCGGACACGATGGCGGGCCCCAGAACGGGATCCTCGGCGAGGGGCGCAAATCCCGGCGGCAGCGCCATCTCAGCGTCCCCGAAGGCGTCCGGGCTGGCATTGGTGGATTCAGTCACTGTTCAAGGCTAACTTCTCGGCGGGACGGGTTGGCAGGGTTAGACATGGCCGGCATCAGCGGCAGGGCGTGCACCCCGGGCCGGGGCAGGCACGGAGTCCTGGTTTGATGCGGCCGGAACAAGCATTTCCATCAAGGCAATCACTCTATCCTCCACCCTTCGGGGCGAGGCATCGGTGAGGTTCGCGAGCATCCGCACTACGAACTTCATCAGCACGGGGATCGGCATTCCGGTGCGCAGCGCCAGTTTCATGACCGCGGGCTTGCCGATCAGGCCGGCAAAGATGCGGCCCAGCGTGAAGTGGCTGCCCCACTCGGACCGTACGCGGTCCGCGTACCCGGCCAGGACGCCGTCGTAAGCGGCCTGGGCCGAAAGCATGCCCGGGCGGGAGGCGGCCTGTCCGGCGGAGACAATGTAGTCCGCTGCAAACCGGGCTGATTCCATGGCGTAGGAAATGCCCTCGCCGTTGAAGGGACTGACCATTCCGCCGGCGTCACCCAGAAGCAGCAGCCCGGGCGAATAGTGCGGAGTGCGGTTGAAGCCCATGGGCAGGGCAGCTCCGCGGATTTCCCCCACCTGGTTCTCCGGTGTGAAGCCCCACTCCGGAGGCATTCCGGCCGTCCAGTCACGGAGGACCTTGCGGTAGTCCAGCTTCCCGAATTCCTTGGAGGAGTTCAGGATGCCCAGTCCGACGTTGGAGGTTCCGTCTCCCACACCGAAGACCCAGCCGTAGCCGGGAAGCGGATTGCCGGAGGCATCGGGCAGCTCCAGCCAGCCTTCCATCCAGTCGTCATTGGTCCGTGGGGACGTGAAGTACGTGCGCACCGCGACACCAAGGGGCCGGTCATCGCGCTTTTCCAGGCCCAGGCTCAGGGCGGTACGGCTGGAGTTCCCGTCCGCAGCCAGGACGACGTCGGCGTTGAATTCACGGGTGTCTCCCGTGCGCCGGCCGTTCCCGTCGAGGACATTCGCGCGCACGCCGCAGACCCGTCCGCTGTCATCGCGCAGCGCCTCCGTGACGCTGTGCCGCTCCAGGATGACGGCTCCGGCAGAGCGCGCATGCTGCGCCAGTTCTTCATCGAAGCCCAGGCGCGTGCGCACCAGTCCGTAGGACGGGAAATCCTCAAGGTCCGGCCAGGGCAGCTCAACGGTGCGTCCCGCAGCGATCAACCGCAGGCCCTTGTTCCTGCGCCAGCCTGCAGCTTCCTCATGCGGGAGGCCGAGGAGCTGGATTTCCCGGACAGCGCGCGGAGTCAGTCCGTCGCCGCAGACTTTTTCGCGCGGAAAGGACGTCTTCTCCAGCACTGTTACGTCGATCCCGGCAGAGGCCAGGTAATAGGCTGCGGTGGAGCCGGCGGGGCCTGCCCCGACTATCAGGACGCTCACGTCAGCCGGCGGTCCCGCCGGGCTTGACGGCGCGGTGGATCGCGACGATCCCGCCGGAGAGGTTGCGGTAGGCAACGTCCTGCCAGCCGGCAGCGGAAATCCAGGCGGCCAGTCCGTCCTGGTTCGGCCACGCACGGATCGATTCGGCCAGGTAAACGTAGGCGTCCGGGTTGGAAGCGACCTTGCGGGCGATCGGGGGCAGCGCGCGCATCAGGTACTCGGTGTACATGGTGCGCCACACGGGCACCACCGGAGAGGAGAACTCAGCAATGACCAGCGTTCCTCCGGGCTTGGTCACGCGGTACATCTCTTCCAGGGCCTTCTGCGGTTCATTCACATTGCGCAGGCCGAAGGAGATGGTGGCGGCATCAAAGGACTCGTCAGCGAACGGCAGGTTGGTGGCGTCTCCGGCCACGAAGTCGATGTCCGGCCGCCGCCGCTTGCCCACGGTGAGCATGCCCAGGGAAAAGTCACAGGCGACGACGTCGATTCCCGCATCGGCGTAGGGCTCGCTGGACGTTCCGGTGCCGGCCGCAAGGTCCAGCACGCGCTGGCCGCGGCGTGCACCCACTGCCTCAACCACCAGGCGCCGCCAGCGGCGGGTCTGGCCCAGGGACAGCACGTCGTTGACGATGTCGTATTTGGGTGCCACCTCGTCAAACATGGCAGCGACTTCATCCGGGCGTTTTTCCAAAGTTGCGCGCTTCACCCGCTCATTGTCTCAAACAATGTTCGGCCAGCCGAACCGGAAACTACCCGTTTGCCTTTGGTCACAAACCCGTGTGTTTCCCCGCCCTGTCCCGACGGCATGAATAGGGGGCGATCAGGCATGCGGAGTACAGTCGGAGATACTATGACCACCCTGCGTTCCCTTACTGTTCCCCTGGGCGTGCCCTCAGCCGCGATTGGACTCCTGGAGTACCTGGTCCGCGACGACCAGCTGTGCTGGGTCCGTCACGGCGAAGGCCTCGTCGGTTTCGGGGAAACCCTCCGGCACACCTCGACCGGACCGGAGCGCTTCGCTTCCGCCCGTTCCTGGTGGAACACGGTCAGCGCGGCCGCCGACGTCCAGGACGAGGTCCAGGTTCCGGGAACCGGCCTGGCCGCCTTCGGGTCCTTTGCCTTCTCCAAGCGCTCCCCCTTCCTCTCCCGCGTCGTGGTGCCGGAGATCGTTGTGGGTTCCCGCAACGGAACCGCGTGGGCCACCCTCACCACACTCGATCCGGACGCGGTCCTCGACCGGGAGTCGGTGGCAGCGGCCCTGGCCGGCTACCTGGAGGAAATCTCCGCGGACTCGCTGTCCCTGGGCAGCGACACCATACTGCCCGGAATGCTCTCCGAGTCGGAATGGAAGAACGCCGTCGCCCGCTCCGTGGCCCATATCGCAGCCGGGGAACTCAGCAAGATTGTCCTGGCCCGCGACATCGTGGCCAGATTGTCTTCGCCCATAGCCACGGCGCAGGTCCTGCGGGAACTGGCGCTGCGGTACGCGAGCTGCTGGACCTATTCAGTGGACGGGCTGATCGGGTCCACGCCGGAAATGCTGATCAAGGTAGAGGACGGCAAGGCCAGGGCACGGGTGCTGGCCGGGACACTGGACCGTGCCACCGCCCCGCTGGATGATCCCGGCTACGCCAAGCGGGTCCTGGCCGGCTCGGAGAAACAGCAGCACGAACACGCGATCGCCATTGATTCCGTAACCCGCCAGCTGGAGCCTTTCACATCCTCCATGACCTCGCACAGCGAGCCCTTCGTGCTGGAACTGCCCAACGTGTGGCACCTGGCTTCGGATGTCACGGCCGACCTGCAGCCCCGGGACGGTGCCGTCCCCACATCCCTGGACCTCGTCGAGGCGCTCCACCCTACCGCCGCCGTCTGCGGCTATCCGACCAGCGTTGCCGGCGAACTGATCAGTGAACTTGAACACATGGACCGCGGCCCGTACGCCGGCCCCGTGGGCTGGTTCGACGCCGCCGGCAACGGGGAATGGGGCATCGCACTTCGCGGCGCGCTCATCGAAGAACCCCAAGCCGTCCGCCTGTTTGCAGGCTGCGGAATCGTGTCCGGGTCCAATCCGGCCGCCGAGCTGGAGGAAACCTGGTCCAAGTTCCGTCCGATGCTCGAAGCCCTGGGACTGGACCGGGCGCGGGTGCTCTCCGGCCAGCCTTCCTGAGCGGCGCGTACAATTTATTCCCGGAGAGCGGCCTTTGGCCGCCTTTTTCCTGTCCCCAACCGGAGCCGAACGCTCCGTTCCGACCTAAGGTTCTAAACCCATGCACCACAAAGCACGCAACGCCGTCGCCGCTGTTCTGGCCGTCGGTGCCCTCAGCCTCGCTGCCTGCGGCTCGGGGTCCGGCTCTGCTGAGGATTCCGGCCTGGGACTGGTCAAGGACGGCACGCTGACTGTCTGCTCCAACGTTCCGTTCCAGCCGTTCGAGTACGTCAATGACAACGGTGAGTACACCGGGTTCGACATGGACCTGACCCGGGAGATCGCCACGGGCATGGACCTGGAATGGCAAGTGCAGAACGTGAGCTTTGACGGTCTGCAGAGCGGTACCGTGCTGGCCGCCGGCCAGTGCGACGTGATCGCTGCTGCCATGTCAGTCACTCCCGAGCGTGAAGACAAGATGGCGTTCTCCGAGCCGTACTACGACTCCCTGCAGTCCCTGCTGGTTCCGGCTGACTCCTCTGTGGAGTCCCTCGAGGACCTGGCCGGCAAGAAGGTCGGCGTGCAGCAGGGCACCACCGGCGAGGCCTATGCCCGTGAGAACGCCGGCGACGCCGAAGTTGTCTCCTTCCAGACCGACGCCGAGCTCTTCCCGGCACTGCAGGCCGGTGCCATTGACGCCGTTCTCCAGGACCTGCCGGTGAACCTGGACCACACCGACGGCGGCGCCTTCACCATCTCCGCGACCTACGAAACGGATGAAGTCTACGGCTTCGCCATGAAGAAAGACGGCAGCGCTGACCTGGTTGCCGCAGTGAACGCTGAGCTCGCTGAGCTGCGCTCCAACGGCAAGTACCAGGAGCTCTACGACAAGTACTTCACCGAATAAGCACCCGCAGCTGAACGACGGCGCAGGCCTTGGTCCTCCAGGGTCCGCGCCGTCTGCTGTGCAGGGCAGGCTGTGACCGGCGGCACCGGGCCCGAATGGGATGCGTACAATCGAGACTGCTTGCCATCAACGTTCGGGGTCCCAGCGGCCCTGCCCAGCCCCAAGAGAAGGTACCAATCCATGCCGTACAAAGCACGATCCTCCGTCCTGGCCGCTGCGGCGCTGTCCGCACTGGCGCTGTCCGCCTGCGGCGGCGGAAGCGACTCCGCCTCAGACTCGGGGATGAACCTGGTTTCCGAGGGCACGCTGACCGTGTGCTCCGATGTTCCTTACGCTCCGTTTGAGTTCGTAGGCGATGACGGCGAATACACCGGCTTCGACATGGACCTGGTCAAGGAAATCGCCACCGGCATGGACCTGGAGCTCTCCGTCCAGGACGTGGGCTTCGACGGCCTGCAGAGCGGCACCTCCCTGGCCGCCGGCCAGTGCGACCTGGTAGCCAGCGCGATGACCATCACCGATGAGCGGAAGCAGAACCTCACGTTCTCCGAACCGTATTACGACTCGCTGCAGTCCATCCTGGTGCCCGAGGGCTCGGACATCACCGCCATCGAAGACCTCGCCGGCAAGAACCTGGGTGTCCAGCAGGGCACCACCGGTGAAGCCTACGCACGGGACAACGCTCCCGGGGCCGAGATCAGTTCCTTCCCGTCCGACGCCGAATTGTTCCCGGCCCTGCAGGCCGGACGGGTCGACGCTGTCCTCCAGGATCTCCCGGTCAACCTGGGCCACACCCAGGAAGGCGCGTTCACCATCGCGCAGAAGTTCGAGACCGACGAGTCCTACGGCTTTGCCATGGCCAAGGACGCCAATGAAGAACTGGTCTCCGCCGTCAACGAACAGCTGGCAGAGCTGCGTGACAACGGCAAGTACCAGGAGATCTACGACAAGTACTTCACCGAATAGCATCCGACTGACCGACTGCCGTCCCGGGTGGAAGACCCCGCCCGGGACGGCGCCCTAAACTTTCCGCGGAAGGCTCCCCCTTGAAACCGTCCACCCGCAGACGCCTCACCCGGGGCATCCTGTATGCCGTCTTCGTCCTGGCTGTCCTCGCCGTAGTCCTGCTCGCGGACTGGAAGGCAATCGGGGTCAATTTCTTCGACCCCGAAGTGGCCCGCAGGGCGTTCCCGGACATCATCACGGTGGCCGTGAAGAATACCGTCGTCTACACCATCATCGCGTTCATCGGCGGCCTGATCCTGGGCCTGATCCTGGCGCTGATGAAGCTCTCGCCGGTGGGTCCCTACCGCTGGGCTGCGACGATCTACATCGAAATCTTCCGCGGACTTCCGGCCCTGCTGGTCATCTTCGCGATTGCCTTCGCCGTGCCGATTGCGTTCAACTGGCGTCCGCCGGGCGGCAGCGCCGGAGCCGGCCTCATCGCCCTCATCATGGTTTCCGGCGCCTACATTGCAGAAACCATCCGTGCCGGCATCCAGGCGGTTCCGGCCGGGCAGACTGAAGCAGCGCGCTCGCTCGGCATGGGCCCGGCCTGGACCATGATCTCCGTGACTCTTCCCCAGGCCTTCCGCATCATCACCCCGCCGCTGACCAACGAGCTGGTGATCCTGATCAAGGACACGTCGCTGCTGTTCATCGCCGGCATGGCCCTGCAGGACAGGGAACTGACCACCTTCGCACGGGACTCCGTCTCGCAGTCCGCCAACGCCACCCCGCTGGTGCTGGCCGCGGTCATGTACCTGATCATCACCCTGCCGCTGACGCAGCTGGTCGCGAAACTCGAACGCCACAACCAGAGAGGCCGGTAACCCAGCGTGAGCACAGCGGCACAGAACCGGGCCGGCAACGTCCCGGCCATCGAAGTAAAGAACCTGCACAAGTCCTTCGGCGACAATGAGGTTCTCAAGGGAATCGACTTCCACGTCAACCAGGGTGAAGTCGTCTGCGTGATCGGTCCGTCCGGTTCCGGCAAGTCCACCCTGCTGCGCTGCGTGAACCGGCTCGAGGAACCGACGTCCGGCACCATCCTGGTGGAAGGCACCGACATCACGGATCCGGAGACGGACCTGGACGCCGTCCGCACCCGGATCGGCATGGTCTTCCAGCAGTTCAACCTCTTCCCGCACCTGAACGTGCTGCAGAACCTGACCCTGGCCCAGCGCCGGGCCAAGAAGCGCGGCAAGGCCGAGGCTGAGGAAACCGCCATGAATAACCTGGCCAAGGTTGGCCTGGCCGACCGCGCCAAGGCGTTCCCGTCCCAGCTCTCCGGCGGCCAGCAGCAGCGTGTGGCGATTGCCCGCGCCCTGTCGATGGACCCGGACATGATGCTCTTCGACGAGCCGACTTCCGCCCTTGACCCTGAACTGGTCGGTGACGTCCTGGAGGTTATGCGCCAGCTGGCCCAGGAAGGCATGACCATGATGGTGGTGACCCACGAGATGGGCTTCGCCCGCGAGGTCGGCGACCGTGTGGTGTTCATGGACGGCGGCGTCGTCGTCGAACAGGGCGCACCGGCGGCCGTGCTGGGCAACCCGCAGCACGAACGGACCCGGTCCTTCCTCTCGAAGGTTCTCTAGCACCCCCAGCACCCCTCATCGAGATAACAGAAACTGCCCGTATCACGGCTGATACGGGCAGTTTCTGTTATCTCGGTGGGGAGCTAGGAGCTGAGGACCTGGCTGACGGCTCCCTTAACCCTGCGGTGCCGCCCCCGCAGCCCCGCGCCCAGCCCCGGGACTTCGATCACCGACCGGCCATGTACCGGAGCCTGCAGCGCCGCGGTGAGTTCCGCCGTCGTCCGGGCCAGCTGGTGGCGAACGCCGTAGCCGGCGCACAGGGCGGGGATGTTGGCCTGGTGAGGCGTGCCGAAGAAACGTTCGACGACGCCGCGGTACTCCTCGCTCTCCCCCAGTTCGCCGTGCTCCAGCGTGGTGAAGATGCCGCCGCCGGCGTCGTTCAGGATCACCAGCTGCAGGTCCGGCTCGGTCTCGCCGTTGGGGAGCAGCAGTGCGCCGGCGTCGTGCAGGAAGGTGAGGTCTCCCAGCAGAAGCCGGGTGGGGATCCCGTGGGCCAGCGCGATTCCGGAGGCCGTGGCGATTGTCCCGTCGATGCCGGCCAGGCCGCGGTTCGCATAGACGTCGAGCGGATGCCAGGCGCCGGAGGCCACCAGGTCCACGTCCCGGATGGTGTTGGACGATCCCAGCACGAGGTTTCCGTCAGAGTGGTTCCACACCAGACCGGCGACATGGAGTCCGCTCAGTTCAGCTTCTGAGGCGAGCAGGTCCTCGAGGGCGGCCTCGGCGGCGGCGGAGGCCAGCTGCCACGCCTCAAGCCATCCGGGTGAGCCTGTTCCGGCGAAGTGCAGCAGTGCGGGGAGGTCGGAGATCAGGGTCTCCGGCCGCCTGCCGGGGATGAACCAGTTGACCGGTCGCGGCACGTACAGCGCTTTCCGAACCTCGGGCCGGGCCAGCAGGGCCGTGATGGGCCTGGACAGCGTTGGCCGGCCAAAGACCACCACCCGTTCAATCTGCCCGCCGAGCTCCTCAAGCAGCAGCCGGTAGGCAGTGACGGAGTTCGGACCGAAACGAGCGTTGGAGGAAGGCTCAGCGAACAGCGGCAGCCCCGCCCGCTGGGCAAACATCGCCGCAATTTCCCCTGCCCCGTCACCGGCCACCACAACGGTGCGGTGCGTTCCGCCGAGGTCTGCCAGCACCCCGGGCGTGTGCTCGGCAGCGGCAGGCAGCACCGGAGCGGCTGTGCTGGTCGGCGCCAGTCCCAGGGCGTCTGCCTCAGTGGGAACCAAGGGATCACGGAACTGCAGGTTGATGTGTACCGGTCCGGCCGGAACGCTGCCGCCGACGCGGTCGAAAGCGGCAGTGATCGCACCGGCCGGGTCCTCCCCCGCACCCACATTCGCTTCGGCGGCGGGGAACTTCCCGAAAATGGCGTCCTGGGCTGTGGTCTGGTTGGCTCCGGTGCCATGGAGTTCAGCGGGACGGTCAGCGGACAGCACGACCAGCGCGATGCCGGCGTGGTGCGCCTCCATGACGGCGGGGAGCAGCTCACCCACGGCGGTGCCCGACGTCGTCGCCACGGCTGCCGGGCGTTTTCCGCCCCTTGCCAGTCCCAGGGCCGTGAACCCGGCAACCCGCTCGTCAATGCGGATATGGACCTGCACCAGTCCCTGCACCTGTGCCTCGGCCAGTGCATAGGCCAGGGGTGCGCTGCGCGAGCCCGGGGCAAGGACAACGTCCCGCACGCCTGCCCGCGCCAGGGCCGCGACGGCCGAGCGGGCGGCCTGGAGGGAGCTGAGGCCGGCGCCTGCTCCGGCCTGTGGGGAGCCGGCGGATGAGGACTGGCTGGAGGACTTCGAGGATCCGGTCACCCCTCCATCCTAGGGTTTGGAGTCCGTGTGCCCAGCCGTACCCTCCCCCGGGACCCCGGCAGGGCGCAACCTCCGAAGCACGCCGGTTTGCTGCAGGAGCGAGAAGCGGTCGGGTACACCCCAGTGCTCGGTGATCTTTCCGTCAACGACCGTAGCCACATCAATGACGGTCAGCTCCACGTGTTTGCCGCTGGGCGGGCCGAAGAACGGGCCGGTATTGGTCCCCCGGCCGTAGAACCGTGCCCACCCGGTAGAGCCGCGGGTGGCCCAGTCCTCCAGGTCATAGGTGAGGTCGGGCATGGCCTCATGAACCTGGCGAATGGCTTCACGGACCCGTTCAAGTGCTGCCGTTCCCCGCCCGTCGAGTCCGAACTGGTGCTCGATGAGGTCAGGAGAGCACAGGTCGTCCACAATGTCGGTGTTGCCGAGGGAAAAGCCTTCAAAAAGTATCCGCCGCAGCACGCCCACGCTTTCCGGCAGTTCAATTTCGTCCATGGTCTGCGTCCTCATCACCCGGGGTGCTGCCCCCGGCCGCACCGCAAAAGTGTCTCAGCCGGCGCAGGAACCTGACGGTTGAGGCATTGGATACCTGAACGATAGGCTTCCCGGCGGTGCCGGGGAAGGCCGCGCCCGGATTACCGCTCCGGTGCCCGGCTCAGCCGCGCGTACACCCGCTCCAGCCGTTCCATCCACCACTCCGTGCGGGCTGCAGACGCCGCATGGCGTGCCACCAGGATCTCGGAAACTCCCGGATCGCGCACGGCCAGCACACCGCCGTCGGGTACCAGCGGGTGTTCCGAGACGTCGCCTTCCATCAGCGACAGCGTTCCCAGGCCGCACGCGTAGGGAAGTTCGGGCAGGGCAGCCGCCAGCGCGACGCCGGCCCTGATTCCCACGGAGGTATCCAGGGCGGAGCTGACGACGGCGGGAAGACCGGCTTCTGCGACCACGTCCAGTGCCCTGCGCACCCCGCCAAGCGGTGCGGCCTTGATCACCAGGAGATCGGCCGCTTCCTCGCGGGCCACCAGCAGCGGATCGGATTCCTTCCGTACCGATTCGTCCGCCGCGACGGGCACCGGGACCTCCCGGCGAGCCAGTTCCAGCCGGACCGCCCGCAGGCCGGGGATGTCAGCTGCCGGCTGTTCGGCATAGTCCAGCACGTAGTCCGCGAGCAGGGTCAGGGCGTGGACGGCCTCGTCCACGCTCCAGCCGCCGTTGGCGTCCACCTTGATGCCGGCCTCCGGCAGCAGGCGCCGCACTTCGGCCACCCGGGCCAGGTCATCGGCCAGGGCCTGTCCGCGCTCGGCGACCTTCACCTTGACGGCGGGGACGGTACCGAAGCGGGCGAGGATTGCTTCCACCTTCTCCGGCGCCACCGCAGGGACCGTGGCATTGACCGGGACGCTGCCTCGGACCGGTTCGGGGAAGCCCTGCCAGGCAGACTCAAGGGCGCAGGCAAGCCAGGGAGCTGCCTCGGCGTCGTCGTACTCCGGGAACGGCGAGAACTCGCCCCATCCGGCAGGCCCCTCCAGCAGCAAGGCCTCACGGTGCAGGATCCCGCGGAACTTGACCCGCATCGGGAGGGACACAACGTGTGCCCCGCCGCGCAGGGCGTCGAGGCTCGGAAACGGATTCGGCTGCACGCTTCCCAGCCTACCCGCGCCGGTTCAGCGGCTGCTCCCAGCAAACCGCCAAGCACCTGTGGCAGGCTGGAGGGAATGGATACGCGCAATCTCCTGAACCGACGGGCGCCGGCCAAGCGCCGGGCAGGGCACAACCCCGCCCTTTTCCTTTTCGCCGCGCTGCTGGCCGCCGCCGGCACCGCCGTGACGTACCTCGGTTTCGTCCGCACCACCACCGGCCAGCTGGCCGATGAGTCCGCCTGGCGCGAGGCGGAAGCAGTGGCTCCGAGCACCCGGTACCCGGCTTTGGAGATCCTGGACTTCCTGCCGCTGCTTTCGGCGTTTATCGCACTGATCGTCATTGCCGCCGTGAGCATCTTCCGGCGGCGGTTCTCTGTGGCGGTTATCGCCATCGCCACGATGGCCGGTGCGAACCTGGCTACCCAGGTGCTGAAGAACCTGCTGCTGGACCGGCCGTACCGCGGCGTGATCACCCTGGACTTCAATTCGCTGCCGTCCGGGCACACCACCATGGCCGCGTCCGCCATGGCTGCGGTGTTCCTGGTTTCGGCACCGCGCTGGCGCCCCGCTGTTGCCGCACTGGGCGGCACCTACGCGGTCCTCGCCGGCGCGGCCACGTTCTTCAACCTGTGGCACCGCCCCGCCGACGTCGTCGCCGCCTTCCTGGTCGTCTCCACCTGCACCCTGGTGGGCGGGCTGGCCATGATGCGGACAAACCCTGAGTGGAACACCTGGCCCGCGGGCGGCCGTTCCGGCGGAATGACCTTCTGGACCGGGCTCAGCGCCGCTGTCGGTGGCCTGGCCCTCGCAGTGTCGCTGGCGCTGTACGCCTACGCCCGCTGGGGCAGCGGAATTGCCCTGCTCGATGACAAGCCGCTGTACTTCGCAGGCGGCCTGGCGCTGGTCGTCGGAACAGGTTATGTCCTCGCGGCGCTGGGTTCCTGGCTGTTCAGCCAGCAGGCGGGCGACCGCTAGCTGCTGCTCCCCCGGCCCCCGCAGAGGGTCGGCCTTTGGGAACGTAGCGCCACAGCACCGCGGCTCCGGCCAGGCCGAGCACCGCCGTTGCTCCGATGCCTGCCGCGAGCGAGAAAAGGGCGGTAACGCCGGAGAGTATTCCCGGCCCGCTGAGGATGCCAATGTCGGAGAGCAGACGCCAGAGACCAAGGAACTGCGGGCGTCCCGGTGACGGCGAGAAATCTGCGCCCAGGGTCATGACGATTCCCGAGCCGATGCCGTTGCCGAATCCGATCAGCAGGGCAGCCAGCAGCAGTTCCAGCGGATTCGAGGCCAGCGGCAGCAAGGCGAGTCCGGCGGCCATGAAGAGCATGCAGGGAACCGCTACGGCACGGCGTCCGCGCAGGTCCATGACCCGGCCCGCCGGATAGAAGATGAGCATGTCAACGCCCGCGGAGATTCCGTAGATAATCGCTGTCTGTGCGGGGTCAATGCCCAGGTGCTGCGCCCAGAGCGGGATGACCGCCTGGCGCGTGGACCGGACCGCGGCGATGAGCAGGACGCCGATCCCCACCGTGCGGAAGGTCCGGGAATGGCCGGAGAGGATCTGGCCGATGGTCGGAGCCTCTGCGACCACCTCCTCCTGGGGCTGTTCGCGGCTGCGCCGGCCTGGCCGCCGGGGATGAACCGTCAGTTCCGGGACCGTCAGGCTGAGCAGCCCGGCACCCAGTGCGGCGGCAGCACCGACCCAGTACGCACCCGGGGTTCCCGCGAAGTGCATCGCTGCCGCGGCGGCGAACGGTCCAATGAACACGCCAATCCGGTTTGAACCGCCCAGCGTCGAAAGCGCGCGCGCCCGGAAATGCAGCGGCACTGCTTCCGTGACGTAGGTCTGCCGTGCGAGGCCAAACACGGCACCTGCCATGCCGACCATGAAAACTGCCAGCGCAAAGACCCACAGCACCTGAACCGTGGCGGCGAGGACCATGGCCAGGGCACACCACCCGGCGGCGGCTACCAGTGCCCACTTTTCACCGAAGCGGGTAGTGATCAGCGTGGCGGGCACATTGGTGAGCAGGGAACCGATGCCGGTCAGGGTAATGATGAGCGCGGCCAGCGCCACTGTGGCGCCCAAATCCCGTGCGGTCAGTGCGATCACCGGAAGGATCGCCCCAATGGCCGTACCGTAAAGCACTGTCGGTCCGAAGGCCGGGACGGCGATGCCGCGGAGGCTGAAGTTCTCTATTGCTTCAGCCACTTCCACCGGGCCAGGGTCCGCAGCCGGGTCAGCAGCGCCCGGGACTGTTCGGGCCCGTACGGCAGGATGGGGATCGCCTTGGTCATGTCGACGGAGGCCTGGTCCATGGCGCTCCGGGTGACTGCGACCGCGGTGCGCATCTTGTTCATCTGGGTGGTCACGAAGTCCATGGTGACGGGTTTGCCGTGCCCCGGAATGACAGTGGAGTAAAGATCCTCAAGCGCCGCGACTTTCCCGAGCGTGCGGATCCAGTCCTTGGGGTAGGAATCCCCGAAGTCCGGATCAGCGCCCTGCTCCACCAGGTCACCGGCAAAGACCACGTCCGGCGTTCCCACCAGCAGGTCATGGTCGGTGTGGCCCCGGCCAAGGTGGAACAGCGTCACGGAGATGCCGCCGAGATCCAGGTCCACCGGAGCGCCGTCCACCAACCGGTTCGGGACGGCAATCGCGGTGTTCGCGCCGGAGCCGGCTGCCATCTCGGGTTCCTGCGCCGCAACCGAGGTCCGCTGCTTCTCTCCCTCGGCGGCTATGGCCTTCGCACAGCCGCTGGTAGCCCAGATCTCCTCGACGCCGTTGGCCAGCAGGTAGGCGTTGCCGAAGTAATGGTCGTAGTGCGCATGGGTGTTGACCGCGGCGACAGGCAGGTCCGTCAGCTGCCGGACCGCCCCGAGGATAGCCTCGGCCTGGCGCGGACCGGCACCCGTATCCACCAGCAGGGCACGTTCGTCCCCAAGAACCAGTCCGGTGTTCATGTCCCAGCCGGGATTGGTCCGCACATATGTGCGCGGAGCAACCTCGAGCCAGTCGCCGGGTGTCTGCGGGCTTGTCTGCATCATCGCGTCCGTCCTTCGGGTCTGTCCGCTACCCAACTTACCGTGGAACGGCAGGTCACAGGTCGGCCAGGACGCTTCCGGGGTTCTCTATGGCGTCTGCGACGTAACGAAGGAAGCCGCCGGCCGTTCCGCCGTCGCAGACGCGGTGGTCGAAGACCAGCGTCAGCTCGGTCAGTTTGCGCACGGCCAGCTCGCCGTCCACTACCCAGGGCTTGTCGATGATGCGGCCGATTCCGAGGATGGCCGATTCGGGATAGTTGATGATGGCGGCACTGCCGTCCACGCCGAAGACTCCGTAGTTGTTCAGGGTGAACGTCCCGGAGGTCAGTTCGGCGGGAGTCGCGGCCCCCGAGCGCGCCGAGGCCGTGAGGCGCCGGATCTCAGCGTCGAGTTCCCGGGCGCTGAGCTTCTCCGCGTGCCGGATCGACGGGACCATGAGCCCGCGGTCGGTCTGCGCGGCAAAGCCCAGGTTGACGCCGTCGAACGAGACCAGCTCGGCATCGCCGTCCGGATTCGGAACGTAGCGCGTGTTCAGCTCCGGGAAGCGGCGCAGCCCGGCCAGGACGAAGCGGGCCAGGAACGCCATCAGCCCGGGTGTGTTCTCCGGATCCCGGCGTTTGAGATCGGCGCGCAAGTCAAGCAGGGCGGTTGCGTCGACGTCCACCCAGACCGTGGCCTCGGGGATCTCGGACCGGCTGGCGCTGAGGTTCGCTGCGACAGTGCGGCGCAGTCCCCGCACCGGGGTCCGTCCCGTGACGGCAAGGCCGGAACGGGGGTCGGTTCCCTCCGCGGAGGTGGAACCTGCCGGAGCTGTCCGGGCTGCGGTGTCCGACGGGAGCATTTCAGCCGTTCCCGCGATGGCGCGCTCGACGTCGCGGCGCAGTACCAGTCCATCAGGGCCGGACCCGTCCAGGTCGCGCAGCAGCAGGCCCGCATCTCGGGCAAGCTTGCGCACCAGCGGGGAGATGCAGCGGGGAGCTTCGAGGGTGGCTGTCGCTGTCCGGGACAGTTCGCCGGCCGGAGCAGCGGAAACAGCCGGGGCAGCCGGGGCAGCCGGCGCCGCGGACACAACCGGCGCCGCGGTGGCCGCAGTCCGGCGCGGCGGGCGGGTCCGGCGGTTGACGCCGTGTCCTCCGGGAGTTCCGTAGCCGATCAGGACGTTGCCCGACCCGGCTCGCTCTTCCTGCCGGTAGGCTTCACCGGCGGCATCAGCCGGCGAAGGAGCCGCTGCTTTGGCATCAGCGGCGGGAGCCGGCTCGGGAACGCCGGCCACCGCCGTCGTCCGCACTGAAATCAGCGGTTTGCCGACGTCGATGCTTTCCCCGGCAGCACCGTGGAGGGTTTCCACGATTCCGGCGTACGGCGAGGGAACCTCAACCAGTGACTTGGCTGTTTCCACCTCGGCGACTGGCTGGTCGACCGTGATCGAGTCGCCCTCGGCGACGAGCCAGTTCACCAGTTCTGCGTCGGTCAGGCCTTCGCCCAGGTCCGGGAGCAGGAAGGTACGCACGCTCACTGTTCCTCCCACTGGAGTTCGTCAACGGTGTCAAGGATGCGGTCCACGCCGGGGAGGAAGAAGTGTTCCAGTTTCGGTGCCGGATACGGGATGTCGAACCCGGTGACCCGCAGAACCGGAGCAGCGAGCGAGTGGAAGCAGCGTTCCTGGATGCGGGCGGTGATTTCGGAGGCCACGGAGGCGAATCCCGGTGCCTCGGAAATGACGACCGCGCGGCCGGTCTTGCGGACGGACGCACAGATGGTTTCGTCGTCGAACGGAACGATGCTCCGCACGTCGATGACTTCCAGGCTGCGTCCCTCAGCGGCGGCTGCCTCCGCCGCGGCAAGGGCGGTGGGAACCGAGGGTCCGTAAGCGATCAGCGTGGCGTCGGAACCCAACCGCGCCACGGCGGCTGATCCGATGCCGGCGGCAGGGCGGGCAGGGGCGTCGTCGTTTGTTGTCCCGCCGGCGTTCCGGGTCTGGTCGGAGGCGGCACGCAGCGCTGCCAGGTCCACCTCTTCCTTGGTCCAGTAGAGCTTCTTGGGTTCCAGGAAGACCACGGGGTCCGGGAAGCGGATGGCTTCACGCAGCAGGGTGTAGGCGTCGGCGACAGTGGCCGGCGCCAGCACGGTCAGGCCGGGAGTGTGCGCGTAGTAGGACTCGGAGGAATCGCAGTGATGTTCCACGCCGCCGATTCCGCCGGCGTAGGGGATGCGGATAACCAGCGGCAGCTTGACCTTGCCGCGGGTGCGGTTGGACATCTTGGCCACATGGCTGACGACTTGTTCAAAGGCCGGGTAGGCGAAGGCATCGAACTGCATCTCCACCACCGGGCGCATGCCGTTCATGGCCATGCCCACGGCCATGCCCATGATGCCGGACTCGGCCAGCGGGGTGTCAAAGCAGCGGTCCTCGCCGAAGCGTGCAGTCAGTCCGTCCGTGATGCGGAAGACTCCGCCGAGCGGTCCCACGTCCTCGCCGAAGACGACGACGGAGGGATCGGCGTCGAGCTCATCGGCCAGCGCTGTGTTCAGCGCCTTCGCGAAGGTCAGGCTGACTCGGGTGTCTTCGGAGGCAGGCGCCTGTTCCATAACTGTCATTGTGCGCAGCGCTCCTTAGCCCTGGGTCCGTGCAATTTCGTCCTGCAGCATGGCGGCCTGCTCGGCCAGCTGCGGGGTGCGCCGTTCATAGACGTAGTTGAAGAGGTCCATGGGTTCAGGCACGGTGTCGGTGTTCAGTCCGTCCCGGATGAGGGAGGCAGTCGTCTCAGCCTCGGCAGCCATGGCTTCCTCGCCCGCGTCATCGAGCACGCCCAGTCCGCGGAGGTAAGTGCGCAGCCGCTTCAGCGGATCCCGCGGCACCCACTTCTCGACGTCCGCCTCGTTGCGGTACCGGGTCGCGTCGTCCGCGTTGGTGTGCGCCTGCATCCGGTAGGTGTGCGCTTCCACCAGTGCCGGCCCGCCGCCTTCGCGGGCACGTTCGACGGCGGTGCCCAGGACGGCCAGGAGCGCGGCGGCGTCGTTGCCGTCCACCCGCTCGCCCGGCATGCCGTAGCCGATGGCCTTGTGCGCCAGGGACGGTGCCACGCTCTGGTTCTTCAGCGGCACCGAGATCGCGTATTCGTTGTTCTGGACGAAGAAGACCACGGGAACGTGGAACACTGCGGCGAAGTTCAATGCCTCGTGGAAATCGCCTTCGCTGGTGGCGCCGTCACCGCACATGGCCAGCACCACGGTGTTCTCGCCGCGCAGCTTCGCAGCGTGGGCCACGCCGACGGCGTGCAGCAGCTGGGTGGCCAGCGGAGTCGCCTGCGGGGCGACCTGGTGCTCGTAGGGGTTGTAGCCGGCATGCCAGTCACCCTTGAGCAGGGTCAGCACTTGGAGCGGATCCACGCCGCGGTGGATCACGGCGACGGTGTCGCGGTAGGTCGGAAAGAGCCAGTCGCCGTCGGAGAGCACTGCGGCCGCGGCGACCTGGCAGGCTTCCTGCCCGTGGGAGGAGGGGTAGACGGCAAGCCGCCCCTGGCGCACCAGGGCGTTGGCCTGGTCGTTGATGCGTCGGCCGGAGACCAGTCCCGCATAGGCCGCGCGGAGCGCACCGCCGTCGGGCAGGGTGTATTTCCCGGAGGGCCGGTGGACGCCGTCTGCATCAATGAGCTGAACGGGCTCCGGCGAGGGAAGCATGGTGGCGGTGCGGTCCTCGTTATCCTCCGGACGCAGCCCCTGGGGGGACCCGGCGCGGGTGTTGCCGGTGGGAATAGTCATGGGTGCCTCCGTCAGCAAGCGGCGGATGCGGACGGCCCCGTGTGCCTTTTCGAGGACCTCCGGTTCCACCCGCACGATGGAATTTCTGTAAGCCCAGTATGGAGAACCGCACCAATCGCATCCACTACTGCTCGAAATCCTAGATTTTTTGCACGGCTGACCGTATTGTGATGGACGAGTTGCAAATGTGAGCTGGATTACCTTGAAGGACGTAGACACTATGGCGGAGACGCAAACGGGCCTGGACGACATCGACAAGCGGATCCTGGGCGAGCTGACCCGCGATGGACGGGCCTCCGTCAGTGCCGTTGCCGAAGCCGTGCATATTTCCCGGGCCCACGCCTACTCGCGGATTTCGAAACTGACCAGCTCAGGAGTCCTCACCCGCTTCACAGCCCTTGTGGATCCGGCCAAGGCAGGGCTGCGGTCCAGCGCCTACGTGACCCTGAAAGTCCGGCAGCACTCCTGGCGGGAGCTCAAGGAACAGCTGCGGAAGATTCCCGAGATCCACCACATCGCCTTGGTGGGCGGCTCCTTCGACGTGATCCTGCTGGTCCGGGCCGAGGACAACCTCCACCTGCGCCAGGTGATCTTCGACCAGCTGCAGTCCATGCCCGGGGTGCTGGACACTCAGACGTTCCTGGTCTTCGAGGACCTTGACGTCCGCTGACCACCCCTCTCCCGACACCCGCGAGAGGCCAGTTACGGCTCGTCCCGCGTGCGAAACGAGCCGTAACTGGCCTCTCGGTGAGGTGGGACTCAGTTTTCGTCGTGCCCCTGGTCCATGCTCATCTGGTTTTCTGCCGGAGGGGTTTCTCCCGGCGGGACTCCCCCGCCGGGTTCCAGCCCCGTGATGTTGTCCTGCACAGGATCGGGGTTGGCCCGGCTGCCTTTTTCGCCGCTTCCGGCATGGTTTCCGGTGCCTTCACCCGTGCCCGGGCCTTTCTGCGCAGCCGCGGCGTCGGCATCCTTGGGCTTGTCCGGGTTGGCTGGATCGTTGTTCGGATCGTAGCTCTGCGTCATCTCTGCCTTTCGGTGTGGCCCCGCCAGGGGTGGTATTGATCAGCATGCTGATGAATCCAAACTAGCGGGGCCGCGGCCAATCGGCAATTAGCCGAAAAGCTGCTCTCCCACGAAACCGCCCTCCCGGGCACCCGGAGGAACAGCAAAAACCGCTGAACCAATCGGCTTCGTCCATTCGTTGAGCAGGTCCAGCTTGTCCAGCCGCTCCTGGATGGGCACGAACTGCGCCGTCACGTCAGCCTGGAACGCGACGAAAATCTGGCCCGCTTCGGACATGGTCCCGCCGGGCTCGGAAACGGCGTCGTAGTTGTAACCCCGGCGGTAGATGCGCTGCCGCGGGTCTTCCGGCCGGGCACGGCGCATGTGCGAATACTCCGGAATGACACGGAACCCGAGCGGGGTCACGGCGTCGAAATCCGGTTCGTCATGCTCGGCGGTCCCGGTCAGCGGCGCACCGTTGTCCAGTCTCCGGCCCACAGCCTCCTCCCGGCCGCGACGGTCGAGTTCATCCCAGGTGTCCAGGTTCATGGCGATCCGGCGGACCACCATGGATGTTCCGTCCTCCAGCCACGCGGGGATCTGCGTGTCACCCCAGACCACACGGTCGAACTCAGGCGTGCCGGGCCGGGGATTCGCCGACCCGTCCACCTGCCCAAAGAGGTTGCGCATGGTGGTTCCCGCCGCTTCGCTCCCGTAGGCGTGCCGGAACCCGGTCTGGATCCAGCGCACGACGGCGAACGCACGGCTGTCCTTGAGCAGCATCCGCTGGGCGTGGGCAAGGGTGAGCGGATCATCTGACCCGATCTGGAGCAGCAGGTCTCCTCCGCTCCAGCGGTCCTGCAGTGCGTCGATGCTGAACGCGGGCAGGGGCCCCAGCCACGGCGGCGTCAGGTGCGGGGCTATGGCAGCAACGAGTCCGGGACCGAACCCGAAGGTCACGGTGAGGCGGGCAGGATTGCCGGCCAGTTCCGGTTCCGTGTCCGCCAGCGCTGCCCGCCCCTGGGTGAGGGCGGCGGCGTCGTCGCTGAGCAGGCGCAGCCAGGACCGGATGCGCTCCCGTCCAACACCCCCGCGCAGGTCCAACGCGACGAATGCTGCATGTGCCTGCGGCGCCGTCGCGACACCGGCCTGGTGCCTGCCGTAGAACGGGAGCGTCTCGGCCCCGTTGGCACCGGACGTATCCAGGGCGGTGCGCGCCAGCTCCGGACTGTTCCTCCGGCCTCCGGCAAACTGCGCACCCACTGCGGCAACCGCCCCCAGGCCCGCCGCCGCTCCCCCCCCCCCGGGGGCCCCCCCCCCCCCCCCCCCCCCCCGCCCCCCCGACGGGGGGGCGCCGGCGGCCAACCCCCTGCGCTTCTTCGGGACTCATCAGTGGTCCGCGGCGCCGTGGGTCTCCCCACTGCCGTGGGTCTCCCCGGCGCCGTGGGTGTGCCCGTCATCCGTGTGGCCGGTCTCCCCGTGGCCAGTCTCTCCGTGGCCCGTCTCGGGCGCGTAGGTTTCGTTGGCGCCGGCGAAGTCCTTGGCGGTGGCCTGGACGTCCACGGTGCTGCCGTCAGCCAGTTCCAGCGTGATCTCCACTGTGTCGCCAGCCAGCAGTCCGGCCTCCAGCTGCATCAGCATCAGGTGGCTGCCGCCGGGCTCGAGCACATATTCACCGCCTGCGGGAACGGTAAATCCGCCTTCGATTTCCTGCATGGTCATGGCACCATCGGCCCCCATGGCCATCTCGTGCAGTTCAACCATGCCGGCAGACGGTGAGCTCGCGGCAACAACAGTGACGTCCTCAACTCCGGTGTTCTCCAGCGTGCCGAAGGCTCCGGTCATGCCGTCGGCCTCGGCTGCCTTGGCCCACGCGCCGCTGACGGCCAGTGATGCCGCCTGCTCGGAGGCTGTCTGGGTTGGTTCGGCAGCGGGGCTGCCGGCTTCGGCGCAGCCCGCCAGTCCTGCTGCGGAGAGCGCGAGGACAGCTGCGGCAAGGGTAAGTTTCTTCTTCATTGTGGGTACTCCATTGGTGTGCCCGGCACGCTGTGCGGGCACGAAAAAGTGGGTGGGAGGCTGTTTTCGGGAAGCCCGAAGGAGCCTCTGCCGCGGTAGGTGCGGCCTGGCTGGTGGCTGCTAGCTGTGATTGCCGCGGCGCTTGCGCACCTGAACAACGATCGCCCAGGCAGCGAGGGCAGCGCCGGCTCCTACGGCTGCGCCGGCGAGTGCCCACGGAACGTGCGGCCCCACCGAGGAAGCGTCCTCAGCGGCGGCGTCCGACGGCTCCGCAGAGGCACTGGCCACGGCCGGTGCGCTGGCAGCGGGGCTGGCTGCCTGGGACGTGGCCGGTGTTTCAGCCGGTTCCGCCCCGGGGGACGCAACCGTGAAGCCGAACGTGCCGGTGATCGGGTGTCCGTCGCCGGAAACGGCCCGCCAGCTGACCCGGTAGTCCCCGTTTTCCAGGGCCGGCAGCGTCTGGACCAGGGTTTCCCGGTTCAGGACAGGTTCACCTTCTGCAACGGTGGCTCCCGCGGCGTCGACGACGATGACCTGGTTGCCGAGGTCCATCAGTTCAGAGCTGAAGACCAGGGAGATGTCCGAGGGCGCTGCTTCGAGGACACTGCCGTCGGCGGGAGTGGAGGAGACAAGCTCATCGTGAGCCGACGCCGAAGGTGCGGCCGCGAGGGCCGCTGCGAAGACACCGAGAAGGACTGCCGCGAAGAGCAGGAATCGGGTGTGGGCGTGCCGGTAGAGAGAGGTAGCCATAGCTGCTTTCCGTTCCGTGGGCGGAACTGGGATTCATTCGTGCGGGTGCGCGGATGCGCCTAGCGGGACACGAATGCTGCAGGAGGGCCGCGGTGGCGAAGCGTCAGGAGCGGAATGCCGAGGCTGCGCAGCCCTTGGGGATGAAGGGCCAGCACTGCGGCCGGGGCGGGAGGAAAGTGGGGCGGCTGGAACAGCGGAAGCAGTGCACCGGGACGCATGCCGAGGGATTCCAGGAGCCTGCGGGCTGTTTGCTCGCCGAACGCCAGGATCCAGATGGTCGCTGCTGCGGCGAGGGCGTGGCTGATCCACATGCCTGCCGCGGCGTCGACGGCCGCCGCGGCAGGAAAAGCCGTACCGGCGGGCACGGCCATTCCATGGCCGGCGTGCCCGGCCTGGGCGCCGATGGCCGCAGGCGCGGAACCGAAGCTGAAGAGCAGATGGAACAAGCCCTGGCTGAAGGCAACGGCGGCGGACAGCCTGCCCAGGGAAAGGTTGCGGCCGGCAAGCAGGCAGCTCACCATTGCCGAGACAGCGAGGGAGAAAAGGACCAGCGCGGGCGCAGGCGCCGCGCCTCCGCCCAGCACGTGGGACGCTGCCGCAACGGCTGTGGCGGCGCAGGCGCCGGCCCAGCCGCGCACCAAGCGTGCGGCACGCGCTGTCATGTCTCCTCCTCGGGCACGAATGCCGGGAAGCAGTCCTCAACCGGCCCTGCCATTGTCCCGGAGTTTACCGGCGGTGTCGAATAACCGCCCTCCCCGCTCAGCCCTTGAAGCTGGGCTTGCGCTTTTCGTTGAAGGCAGCGAAGCCTTCGGCGTAGTCGTCAGTGCCGCAGAGCATGCCCTGTGCCTTGTTCTCGTCCTCGATGGAATCCCACAGCCCCAGCCGGGAGTCGCGGATCTGGGCCACGAGTTCCTTTGAGGCACGGAAGGCTCCGGTAGCGCCGGTGGCCACGCGGGCGACTGTGGCCCGGGTGGCCTCCAGGAGCTCATCGGCCGGGAAGACCCGGCTGAACAGCCCGGCGGCCACGGCTTCGGATCCGCTCATCAGGTCGGCTGTGTAAATCAGGTCCAGCGTGCGGTGCGCCCCGAGGCGTTCGGTGAACAGCCAGTGTCCGCCCGAGTCCAGGGTTGCCCCCAGGTTGGCGAACGGGGAACCGATCTTGGCGTTGTCCGCCACGTACACCACGTCCGTTGCGACGAGCAGGCCCAGCCCGACGCCGAGGCACGCGCCCTGCGCCGCGGCGAAGGTGGGTGCCGGGAAGGACGCCATCTTCCTCAGCAGCGGAGTCACGAGGTCGCCAAGGTAGGCGTAGGCATCGTCATCGGCCGGAACGACGCCGGAGATGTCGCGTCCGGCGCAGAACGCCCGGCCTTCCCCGCGCAGCAGCAGCGCCCGCACCCCGGCAGCCTCGGCGTCGTCGTACGCCTTGGACAGATCTGCCAGCGCCGCCTCGTCCAGTGAGTTCAGTTTCTTCGGCGCGTTGAGGACAATCTCGGCCACGCCGTCGGCGATGTTCAGCTGGACCATGGACTCGGTGGGTGCGGGGCTCTCGCTCATGGGTTCTTGGACTCCTAGGCGTCGTAGTCGACGGTGACTTCGGGGCTGGTGGGACGGCTCTGGCAGGTCAGGATGTAACCCTTTTCGATTTCATCCGGTTCCAGCGCGTAGTTCTCTTCCATCTCTACTGTGCCGGACACGACCTTGGCCCGGCAGGTGCCGCAGACGCCGCCGGCGCAGGCGAACGGGACGTCGGGACGGACGCGGAGCGCCGCATTGAGGATCGATTCACGCGCATGGGTCGGGCTGGCAACCTTGCCCTGCAGACCGTCCAGCCGGAAGCTGATCTCGTAGTTGTCCGCGGAGGGATCCACCTCGACCGGCCGGCCGATCTGGCCCTCGGGCTTGCCCGGCTGGCCGGTGGTGAACAGTTCGAAGCGGACCTTCTCCGAGTCGACGCCGCGCTCGGCCAGGGTGTCCCGGCACAGCTGCACGAGCTCGAACGGTCCGCAGAGGAACCATTCGTCGACGTCGCGGGTGGGCAGGACGGATTCGATCAGCGAGGAGAGCTTCTCGCCGTCGATCCGGCCGGAAAGCAGCGGAGAGATGCGCTGTTCGCGGGACAGCACGTGGTGCAGGGCGAACCGTGCCGGGTATTTGTCCTTCAGGTCCGCAAGTTCCTCCAGGAACATCACGTCCATGGCAGCCTTGTTGGCGTAGACCAGGTCAAACCGGACATTCTCCGAGGCAGCCAGCACGGTGCGGGCGATCGAGATCACCGGGGTGATACCTGAACCGGCGGCAACGGCGACGAACACGTTCTCATCCGTGACGTCGATGTCTTCGGGGTGGTTCAGCGCGGTCATGGGGTGCTTGGAGATGAAGCCGCCGGTGGGGCTCATCACGTCCAGGACGTCCCCTGCCTTGAGGTTCTCATTGGCCCAGGTGGAGAACTTGCCGCCGAGGTCGCGCTTGATGGCAACGCGGATCTCGCCCGGCTTCGGCTCGGCGCAGATGGAGTAGCTGCGGCGGATCTCCGCACCGTCCAGCGTGGTGCGGAGCGCAACGTACTGGCCCGGCAGGTAATCAAAGGACCCGGCCAGGTCCTCGGGAACAGCAAAAGTGACCTCGATGGCGTCTTCGGTGAGCCGGCGGACAGCACTGACCGTCAGCGGGTGGAAGGCGGTGCGGCGCGAAGCCGGGGCTGCGCCGGCCTCGGTGGTGGAGGTTGTCATGGTTTTAGAGCACCTTGAAGTAGTCGAAGGGTTCCTGGCAGTCGCGGCAGACGTACAGCGCCTTGCAGGAAGTGGAGCCAAAGCGTGTCATTTCACGCGTATTCAGGGAGGAGCACTGCGGGCATTTGACGCTCATGCCCAGCCGGATGGGACCGGCGGCGGCACGCCCGGTGGGCGGCGCGATTCCGTACTGGTTGAGCTTGGTCTTTCCGGCCTCGCTCATCCAGTCCGTGGTCCACGCCGGGGCCAGGACCAGGTCCACCTGGACCTGGTCGTAGCCCGAGGCGCGGAGGGCAGCGGTTACGTCGTCGCGGATGGCGTCCATCGCGGGGCAGCCGGAGTAGGTGGGGGTGATGGCCACCCGCACCGCGTTCCCCGGCTGCACCTCGACGGCGCGCAGCACCCCAAGGTCCTCAATGGTGAGGACCGGGATCTCCGGATCGCAGACTGTGGCGGCAATGTCCCAGGCCGCGGCTGCTGCCGGGTCCTGCGGGCGCAGTTCCGTGCTTGCCGCCGGGTCCGCGGGTACTGCCTGTGTCTCGTTCATTGCTGTTACCAGGTCGCGCCGGGGTGCTGGCGGGCCAGGACCTGCATTTCCGCCAGGATGTACCCCAGGTACTCGCTGTGGGCACCGCGGCGGCCGCCGCCGGGCGCAGGCTGCACCACGGGAACCTCAAGCTCGGCTTCCGCCAGGACGGCGCCGACCTTCTCATCGAACGCTGCGCGCAGCGTCGAGGGCAGGACGGCGATCCCCTCAAGGGAACGGACCAGGTCGTCATCCTCGAACAGTTCGGCAACGTAGGGCCAGACCAGTTCCAGTGCCCGGATCATCCGGGTGCGGGACTCTTCGGTGCCAAGGCCGAGGCGGAGGACCCACTGCGCGCTGTGGTCGCGGTGGTAGTCGACTTCCTTCACTGCCTTGGCGGCGATGGCGGCCAGGGTCTCGTCCTTGGAGGAGAGCATCGCGGTGTAGAGCTCGTACTGGAAGAAGGAGACCACGAGCTGCCGGGCGATGGTCCGGGCGAAGTCGCCGTTCTCCTGCTCGAACACATGCGCCGAGCGGTATTCTTCTTCGCCGCGCCAGTAGGCGAGGTCATCCTCGGTCTTGCCCCACGCCGTTCCGGCGTAGGTCAGGAAGGAACGGGCATGGCCAATCAGGTCCAGGGCAATGTTGGAGAGGGCAATGTCCTCTTCCAGTTCCGGAGCCCGGGATATCCACCAGCCCAGGCGCTGGGCCAGGATCAGGGAATCATCACCCAGGCGCAGGGCGTATTCAGCAACTGCTTCCGAAGCCTTGACCTCAGAGGCTGCAATGTCCTCCGGACGGAGGGCGTTCCCGGGGGTAATCCGGGTGGCGCTGTCCGCGTTCACAGGTGCTTCACCCCTTCAGACTTGCGGTAGTACGTTGCGTGCCGGTAATCCTTGCCCTGCGGGGACTCGAAGAACTGGCCCTTGGCGTCGGGGTCGCTGGAAATGATCGCCTCAGCCGGAACCACCCAGAGCGAAACACCTTCGTTGCGCCGGGTGTAAAGGTCACGCGCGTTGCGGACTGCCATGTCGGCGTCGGGAGCATGCAGCGAACCTGCGTGGACGTGGGAGAGGCCGCGGGAGGAGCGGACAAATACTTCCCACAGCGGCCAGGCCGCGTTGACGCCTGTGTCGGGAGCAACGGAACCTGCCGTTGCCGCCGTCTTGGTGCCGTCGTCGCCCGTTGTCGAACCGGAAACCATGCTTATGCCACCTCTGTCTTTCGTGCCTGTTTTGCCGCATAGGCGGCTGCTGCTTCGCGCACCCAGGCGCCGTCTTCGTGTGCCTCGCGGCGGCGGGCCAGCCGCTGGGCGTTGCAGGGACCGCGTCCTGCGAGGACTTCCTTGAACTCGTTCCAGTCCAGCGGTCCGTGCTCCCATTTACCGGTTTCTTCGTTGAACCGGATCTGGTCATCGGGGAGGGTCAGGCCAAGGACCTTGACCTGCTCGTAGATCATGCCGACGAAGCGCTGGCGAAGTTCATCGTTGGAGAAGCGCTTGATGTTCCACGCCATGGACTGGCGCGAGTTGGGGGAATCGTCATCCGGCGGGCCGAACATCATCAGCGCCGGAGCGTACCAGCGGTTGATGGAGTCCTGGGCCATCTGCTTCTGCGCTTCGGTGCCGTTGGCAAGCTCCAGCAGGATTTCGAAACCCTGCCGCTGGTGGAAAGACTCTTCCTTGCAGATGCGCACCATGGCACGGCCGTACGGTCCGTAGGAGGCGCGGCAGAGCGGAACTTGGTTGGCAATGGCTGCGCCGTCGACCAGCCAGCCGATGGCACCCATGTCGGCCCAGGTGCGGGTGGGGTAGTTGAAGATCGAGGAGTAGCGGGCCTTGCCGGCGATCAGGTCCTCGGTCATCTTGTCCCGCGGGGTGCCGAGGGTCTCGGCTGCGGAGTAGAGGTACAGTCCGTGGCCTGCTTCATCCTGGACCTTGGCCATCAGGATGGCTTTGCGCTTCAGCGAAGGAGCCCGGGTGATCCAGTTGGCTTCCGGCTGCATCCCGATGATCTCGGAGTGCGCATGCTGGGAGACCTGGCGGACCAGGGTCTTGCGGTAGCCTTCCGGCATCCAGTCCCGGGGTTCAATCCTCGAGTCCTGGGCGATGATTGCGTCAAAGGCTGCCTGTCCTGCCGCGTCATCGTCGCCGTTGGCCGGGACGGCGTACAGGTCGCGCTGGGCGTCCATCTGCGTAGCCATATATGTCACCTCACTGTTTGTCCACGTGACCGCGGTCCGCTCCGCGGAAGTCGTCCGGCCAATAATTACCGACCGTTCGTTCAGAATATGCGTGTGAGCGGTGGCACGTCAAGACGGATTTGCTCTGTTGCGCCGGGCTGAGGGTTTTCGGCTGCTGCTGGTGGATCCTTGTCCGGGCGGCTCGGCGGATCATCCTCCACGCGGACCGTGCAGGAATCGGGCAGTCCGGAAGCGGGGGCAGGACGGGTTACCTTTGGAATGGGATCCAGCAGGAAGGGGCATGCATGGCCGACAACGGCTCACCGGAGCGGACGGGGCTCCGCGAAGACATCCGCGAGGAGTTTTCGGCCGCAGCCCTGGTTTCCCAGTTACTGGTGCCCGTCCTGCTTGGCCTTCTGGGATTCTGTGCGGTAGCCGCAGCCGTCTCGTCCACCGCCGGAGTCGTGGGGATCACCGTCAGCGGTTTCGCCGTCGTCGTCACCCTGCTTCTTGCTGCGGGACTGTCGCCGCGCTACCTGCCCGCTTCGACCCGCGGCAGCTGGCGGAGGGTGTTTGCGGCCGCTGCAGCTGCCGGCGCCCTGCACCTTCTCCTGTTCTGGACCGCCGGCGGCGCGGTCCTGATGAGCCTTCCGGCCGTTCCCGTGGCCCTGGCCGGAGGCGCCCTGCTGCTGGCAACGTCCCTGTGGTCCCAGTTCCGGCGCGGTCCGGCCGCCGAAGATCCGGTGACGCTGCCGCAGAATCCAGCCCGACCCTTTGCCCAAACCCTGGTGCTGGTCCTGGCGAACTGGGTGTTCTTCGCCGCCGCCGGAATGTTCAGCGCCTGGATCATGCTGGGGCGCTAGCGCTCCTGGGGCGGAGGCGCGGGGTTTGCTGCGTTGTGTCCGCATCCGCGGTCTGCCCGCACTGGTTCCTCCTACGCTGTGTCCGCACCCGTTCCGCCCCTTGCACGCACCGGTTCGGTACCGTGCCCGCACCGATTCCGCTGCGTCCTGTCCGCGCATTTGCCGCGTTCGGGGAAACTGCTGCACTCAGGGACGCCGTCGGCTGCGTTGTGGGCATTTCGCTGCGTCTTGTGCCTTTAGCGGCGCTGCGCCAAGCAGCAAAACGCACAAACTGCAGCTCGCGGGGAGCATCTCTTGTCGCAGTAACGCTCTTTAGCCCACGTTCCAGAAATCTGTTGTCGCGATCACGTCCCTTTGAAGCTCGCAGAAAGACGTTACTGCGACAAAGGGTGCAGAGCAGTCGCCCAGAACTGCGTTATTGCGACAACGGATGAACGGCACGGAACGTCGGTGCCAGGCTTGGGCGGAAGGTTTACCGGGCAGCACCTGACAGGCGTCCGCCCGTCGCGGTCCCCGATCACCTGCACCGGAACCTGCCGCAGACCTTGCCGGCTCTGCCCTGTGCCGGTTGCGCACACCTCCGGTTTCCCCGGGTCCGGGCGCGCCACCAAACACACCAGCGCCACCCGCCCGGCCACCTGATCCCTGCCGGACCCGGCTCACGCACGCAGATCCACCACGCCAAGGTTCCCCGACCACGCCCCACCCCCGCCACACCACGCTCCGCCCTCGCCCGTGCGGCTCGCGCCGGCCGCGCCGGTTGCCCCGCCACCGGCACCAGC